>NZ_DCAN01000007.1:0-13266 GCF_002311545.1 Sulfitobacter sp. UBA1132
CGGCCGCCTGCGCCGCCAGTGGTTCGCCAAGCGCAAGAACGTCGTCGCACTGCTGCGCGAAACGATCTTCCAGCAGGAAAGCCCGCTGGTGGATACCGACGCCAGCAACAAGGCCGCCGACGCCGATGCGGCCTTGCAGGAGTTGGGCAGCGATCAAGTCGCGTTCGGCTATCTCACCGCCACGGTGACAGTGCTCGACGCCGACCCGGCAGTGGCCGACGAGAAGCTGCGCATGGTGGAGCGCGTCATCCAGGGTCGGGGCTTCGTGACCATCCCCGAAACGCTGAACGCCGTGGATGCGTGGCTGTCGTCCATTCCTGGCAACGCTTACGCCAATGTGCGCCAGCCCATCGTCTCGACGCTGAACTTGGCGCACATGATGCCCTTGTCAGCGGTGTGGGCCGGGCCGGAGAAGAACGACCATCTGGACGGCCCGCCGCTGATCGTCACCCGCACCGATGGCGCGACGCCTTTTCGCTTGGTCACGCACATCGGCGACGTGGGCCACACACTGGTCGCCGGGCCGACCGGCATGGGCAAGTCGGTACTGCTTGCCATTCTGGCCATGCAGTTCCGGCGCTACTTCGGCTCGCGGATCTTCGCCTTCGACATGGGCCGCTCCATGCGTGCCACGATCCTCGGCCTCGGCGGCGAACACTACGACCTCGGTGCCGATGGCGGCATCGCCTTTCAGCCGTTGGCCCGTATCGACAGCGAGGGCTACCGCACCTGGGCGGCTGAATGGGTGGAAGGCCGGCTACTGCACGAAGGCGTGACCGTCGGCCCCGACGAGAAGGCAGCCATCTGGTCGGCGCTGGGTAGCCTCGCCGGTGCGCCGGTGGAACAGCGCACGCTGACCGGGCTTTCCGTGCTGCTGCAATCGAACGCGCTACGGCAAGCGCTGTCGCCCTATGTGCTTGGCGGCGCCCACGGCAAGCTGCTGGACGCCGACCGCGACCGGCTGGGCATGGCCGACGTGCAGGGCTTCGAGATGGAAGAACTGATGCACAGCCCCGCCGCCGTGCAAGCGGTGCTGCGCTACCTGTTCGCCCGCTTCGATGAGCGTTTCGATGGTGCGCCCACGCTGCTGATTCTGGATGAAGCCTGGCTGTTCCTCGATGAGCCATCTTTCGCGGCCCGCATCCGGCAATGGCTCAAGACGCTCAGGAAAAAGAACGTCAGCGTCATCTTCGCCACGCAGAGCCTGGCGGACATCAAGGACTCGACCATCGCGCCCGCGATCATCGAGAGCTGCGCCAGTCGGATTTTCTTGCCTAACCCGCAGGCGACCGAGCCGCAGATTCGCACGATCTATGAGGGTTTCGGGCTCAACAGCCGGCAGATCGAGATCGTCGCCACCGCGCAGCCCAAGCGCGACTACTACTACCAGTCGCGTCTCGGCAACCGACTATTCGATCTCGACCTGGGGCCGTTGGCGCTCGCCTTCGCGGGCGCATCCACCCCTCAAGACCAACGCGACATCGACCGCGTGCTGACGCAGGCCGGCGCCCCCGGCTTCACCGGCGCGTGGCTGCGCCATCGCGGCCTCGATTGGGCTGCCGACCTGTTGCCGTCCGCACCGGCGGCAGCGTCCTTCCTCGCTTCTCAACCCCTGGAGGTTTCACCATGAAGACCCAACCCCGTTTGCTGTCCATCTCGCTCGCTGCCGTGCTGTCGGTATCGCTGCTGGCCTCACAGCCGGCGTCCGCGCTGACGGTGTTCGACCCGTCGAACTTCGTGCAGAACACGCTGACAGCCATCCGCACGCTGGAGCAGATCAACAACCAGATCAACCAGCTCCAGAACGAAGCGCAGATGCTGATGAACCAGGCACGCAATCTGGCGAAGCTGGACTTCAACATCGTCAACCGGCTGCGCTCGACGCTCGCCACCACTGAGCGCCTGATCGCCGAGGCACGCGGCCTGGCCTACGACGTGCAGAGCATGGACGCCACGTTCGCCCGCCTGTACCCGGAGCAATATGCCGCCACCATCAGCGGCGACCGCATGGCGCAGGACGCCCGCGAACGCTGGCAGAACACCTTGAACGGTCTGCACACCGCGATGCGGATGCAGGCGCAGGTGTCGCAAAACCTTGCTCAAGACGAAAGTGCGCTGGCCGACCTCGTGAGCCAGAGCCAGTCGGCCACCGGCGCTCTGCAAGCCATGCAGGCGACGAATCAGCTTCTCGCCTTGCAGGCCAAGCAGTCGATCCAGGCGCAGCAGCTCCAGATCACGCAAGACCGGGCCGCTTCGCTGGAACTGGCGCGGCAGGCGGCGGCGACCGAACGCGCCCGCGAAGTGCGGCGGCGCTTCCTCGGCACCGGCACGCCGTACACGCCGCAGTCCGTCAACTTCTACAACAACTGACGGGAGGCGGCCATGCGATGCGCTTCCGTCCTGCTGGCCGTGCTGCTGACCGCTTGCGGCCAGCAGCCGGTCGAGAACTTGGCCGACGCCCTGGCCGCCGACCCCGTGCGGCTCAAGGCGCTACGCGGGCAATGCGCGGCTGATCGGCAAGCCGTAGGCGAGGACGCCTGCCGCGCCGCCGCCGAAGCCTTCCGGCGACGCTTCTTCGCCGGCCACACCGGGCCGGACGAATACGAATCGCTGACCGAACTGCCGCCGATTCCGCCGAGCTTCGACACGCCCACCGACGACATGCCAGCGCCGCTCACCTCGCCGGAGAACACGCCATGAACGACGTGACCATCATCGACCGTTTCCTCGATACGTTCTCGCGCTACATCGACTCGGGCTTCGGGCTGCTACAAGGCGAAGTGGCGTTTCTCACCGCCACGCTCATCGTCATCGACATGACGATCGCGGGCCTGTACTGGGCCATGAGCCACGCCACCGGCCAGGGCGAAGACGTGATCGCCAAGCTGCTGCGCAAGGTGCTCTACGTCGGCGCCTTCGCCTACATCATCGGCAACTTCAACTGGCTGGCGAGCATCGTGTTCCGCTCGTTCGCCGGCCTGGGAATCACGGCCACCGGATCGGCCATCACGATGGAGAATTTTCTTCAGCCGGGGCGGCTGGCGAAAACCGGCATTGACGCAGGAGCACCGATTCTGGAACAGATCGGGGACATGGCCGGGTTCCCCGAGGTGTTCGTGAACATCGACCCCATCGTGGTGATGTTCCTCGCCTGGCTGGTGGTGATCCTCTGCTTCTTCGTGCTGGCGGTGCAGCTTTTCATCACGCTGATCGAGTTCAAGCTGACCACGCTCGCCGGCTTCGTGCTGGTGCCGTTCGCGCTGTGGAACAAGACGAGCTTCCTGGCGGAAAAGGTGCTCGGCAACGTGGTGTCTTCGGGCATCAAAGTCTTGGTGCTGGCCGTCATCGTCGGCATCGGTTCGGGTCTGTTCGCCGAGTTCCAAGCGCATCCCGATGAACCATCCATCGACCATGCGCTGGTCGTGATGCTGGCCTCGCTCGCGCTGCTGGCGCTGGGCATCTTCGGCCCCGGCATCGCCACCGGCCTGGTGTCCGGTGCGCCTCAGCTTGGCGCGGGCGCGATGGCCGGTGCTGCTGTCGGCGCTGTCGGCACGGGCGTCGCCATCGGTGCCGCCGCGACCGGCGTGGGCGCCGCCGTAGCCGCCGGGGCACGCATGGCGCCAGCCGCCGCGAAGCTGGCCGGTGCCGGGGCGCGTGCCGCCACCTCAGCGGCTGGCAACGCGCGGTCGGCGTTCCAGGCGGGTTCCACCGCTGCGGGCGGCGGGGCCAAAGGCGCGGCGGCTGGCCTTGGCAATGTCGCCAAGACCAGCGCACAGGCCGCCAGCCGCCGCGTCGCTTCTGGTGCTTCCGCAGCAGGGCAGAAGATGACCAGTTCCTTTCGTGCCGGCTGGAACGGATCTTCGGACGATGCCGGTGCAGCCGCGGCGGGCCAATCCGCCGCAAGCGAGGCCGCAGACGGCGCTGCCAACTCGCAGAAGCAAGAGCAACCCGCCTGGGCCAAGCGGATGCACCGCCGCCAGCAGATCACCCATGCCGCGACCACCACCGCCCACACGCTGCGCGGTGGCGACGGCGGCGGCTCAGGGCAAGGCCCGAGCCTGCGCGATTCCGATACCTGACCCTCAAGGAGAACACCCATGCGATTCAAACGACCGCAGGTGCGCTACGCCGATACGCCGCAGCCTGCCACCCCGTATCAAGCCGCCGCCCAGGTGTGGGACGAGCGTATCGGCTCGGCCCGCGTGCAGGCCAAGAACTGGCGGCTGATGGCCTTCGGCTGCCTGGTGCTCGCGCTACTGATGGCCGGTGGCCTGGTATGGCGCTCGGCGCAGTCCATCGTGACGCCTTACGTCATCGAGGTCGATCAGGCCGGACAGGTTCGCGCCGTGGGCGAGGCCGCCACGCCGTACCGGCCCGCCGATGCGCAGATCGCGCACCACCTGGCACGCTTCGTCAGCCTGGTGCGCTCGCTGTCCATCGACCCCATCGTCGTGCGGCAAAACTGGCTCGATGCCTACGACTACACCACCGACCGGGGCGCGGCCGTGCTCAACGACTACGCCCGCACCAATGATCCATTCGCTCGCATCGGCAAGGAATCGGTGACGGTGCAGATCACCAGCGTGGTGCGTGCCAGCGACACGTCTTTCAACGTGCGCTGGACGGAGCAACGGTTCGTCAATGGCGCACCCGCTGGCACCGAACGCTGGAACGCCGTGCTTTCCACCGTCCTGCAAACCCCGCGCACCGAACAGCGCCTGCGCAAGAACCCGTTGGGTATCTACGTCAACGGCCTGTCGTGGAGCCGCGAACTGGATTCTTCCGAAGGAGCCAAGCCATGAACCTGCCTTTCCGCTTTCACGCTTTGCCGTTGATCCTGCTTGCCCTCGCGGGCTGCGCCTCGCAGGGCAAGCCGCCGCCGACCATCTCACTTGATGAGCCAGTGCTGGCCCAGCCGCTGCCCGAACCGCTCGCGCCGGTGGAAGTCGTCGCCGTCCCCGAGCCGCTGGCGTTGCCGGCGCAGTTGAAGCCACTGCCGGAGGTCGATGCGGCCCCGGCTGCGCCGGAGCCAGCCAACGAGAAGGTACGTGTTTCCCGTGCCAACGCCGAGGCACGCATCGCACCCACACGCGAGGGCTACGTCAATGCTATCCAGGTGTGGCCTTTCACCGATGGTGCGCTTTATCAGGTCTATGCCTCGCCGGGGCGCGTGACCGTGGTTTCGCTCCAGCCGGGCGAGGAACTGGTGACGGTCGCCGCCGGCGATACCGTGCGCTGGATCGTGGGCGACACGTCCAGCGGCAGCAGCGACGCGCTGCGCGTCAATGTGCTGGTCAAGCCCATCCGCTCGGGCCTGAAAACCAATCTGGTCATCACCACCAGCCGGCGCACCTACCTGCTGGAGCTGACCTCGACGGAAAAGGCATGGATGGCCTCGGTATCCTGGGACTATCCACGCGACCGGATGCTGGCCTTGCAGCGCCAGTCGCAGGCGGCCAGCGCCGCCGCGCCAGTCGATACCGGCCTGGCGTTGGAGAAGATCCGCTTCCGTTACGCGGTATCGGGCAGCAACCCGCCGTGGAAGCCGCTGCGTGCCTTCGATGACGGCGAGAAGGTCTATATCCAGTTTCCGGCGGGCATTGCCCAGGGCGAGCTGCCGCCGCTGTTCGTCATCGGCGTGCAGGGCGACGGGCAACTGGTGAATTATCGTTTCCGCTCGCCGTACTACATCGTGGATCGCCTGTTCGGCGCGGCCGAACTGCGGCTGGGCGGCGATGGCGGCGACGTGGTGCGGATCGAGCGCACCGATGGCGTGGCGCGGAGGAACTGACCATGAGCCAGGATGACACTCCCGACCTCGCCGCTCCGCCGGCGGGCAAGGTGGCGCCCGAGGCTGTGGCGCTGCGTGCCCAGCCGCGTCCGGTCACGCGCCTGAACCGGCGCACGCTGGCCATCCTCGCGGGCGGCCTGTCGGTCGCCGTGCTTGGGGCCACGATCTGGTCGCTGCAACCGCATCGGCGCGGTACGGGCGAGCAAACCGAGCTTTACAACGTCGATCGCGTCTCGAAGTCCGAAGGGCTGGATGCGCTACCGACGGACTACTCGAAGCTGCCGCCAGCCTTGCCGCACGATGTACCCGAGCTGGGGCCGCCGCTGCCGGGCGACCTCGGCCCGGTCATCGTGAAGTCGCAGCAGCCGGTGACAGCCGCCTACGCGGCTCCCGGCCACGACCCGAACGATGCGCTGCGCAAGGAAGCCGAAGCTGCCGCAGCATCGTCCGTGTTCTTCCGCTCGGGTGCGCAGGCGGCCGCGCCGGTCGCGCAGTCGCAGGCCGCCACCGCGCCGGGCTTCGCCGCCAATGCGGCGTTCGACCCGATGGCCGCCGGGCCGGCCTCGACGGCGGCCCAGCCTGCCGATCCGACCGCCGTGCAGAACCGGCAAGACCAGAAGGAGGCTTTCCTGAAAGGCGGCTCTACGGAAACCCGCAATTCCGGCAACCTGACCCTGCCGGCTTCGCCGTATCAGGTCATGGCCGGAACGGTGGTTGCCGGAGCGCTGGTGACGGGCATCAAGTCGGACTTGCCCGGCGACGTGATCGCCACTGTGACAGAGCCGGTCTATGACACGGCCACCGGGCGTTTCCTGCTGATCCCGCAGGGTTCGCGCATCCTGGGCAAATACAACAGCCAGGTCAGTTACGGGCAGAGCCGCGTTCAAGTCGTCTGGAATCGGATCATTCTGCCGGACACGTCTTCGTTGACGCTCGACAATCTGGCCGGCGCAGATCCGGCCGGCTATGCCGGCCTGGAAGACGATGTGGACTACCACTGGGGCCGCATCTTTGCCGGTGCGGCGCTGACGACCCTGCTGGGCGTCGGCGCCGAACTGGCCGCGCCGGAGAATCGACAAGATGGCGATCGCGTCATCATCGCCGGGCGTGACAGTTTGCAGGACACGGTGAATCAAATCGGCCAGGAAGTGACCCGGCGCAACCTCAACATCCAGCCCACCTTGACCCAACGGCCCGGCCTGCCGGTGCGGATCATCGTCAACCGCGACTTGGTGTTGCGGCCGTACCAGCCGCTGTTCTTCAATCGGGGGACTTCACGATGAGCACAACCAAGAAGCTGCGGCTGGGGCCGCTGCCCAAGACCGAAAGCGTCAAGCTCACCTTTGCCTGCCCGGCCAGTCTTAAAACCGACCTCGACCGCTACGCCGCGCTGCACGCGCAGGCGTATGGCGAGGCAGTCGATGCGGCGACGCTGATCCCGCACATGCTGGAAGCGTTCATGGCGGGGGATCGGGGATTCAGAAAAGGAGGGGCAGGCAAGGCCGCCCCGCCGAAGCCGAGTTGACGATGCGGACGCCTCTACCATCCGCCCACGATGAAAGCGCAGCCCAAGGGCTGCGCTTTCGCTTTGAGCGGTGGCTTGCGATAGGCCGGGCTATGATGGCGGTGCGACCTTGCCCGCTCCGCCGCTCCTAGGCTTGCTACCGCGAAGCGCCTATGCGGCACCTAGCTCAAAACGCGGTAAGAGCACACCGAGGCCGAAATCTGGCCTAACCTATTGCCCCACAAGACCTTTCGTACCGTTGCATGTCCGCACTAACGACTTGACAGCGGACATTTTTTATTGCTCAAAAGCTCTACCGCTTTGTGACGCGAACGCGCTCTGTCTTTTTACGCGTGACAAGCCAGATGCCCGAGACAATCAAAACAATGCCCGCCAGATGATAAAGATGCAGCGCCTCGCCCAGAAACGCGATGGCAAGGCCGCTTGAACAGACCGGGATCAGATACATGAACACGCCCGCCTTGGCCGGCCCCACCAGCGACACCCCCCTGTTCCAGAACATGTATCCCAGAAACGCCGGCCCCGCGCCGATATAGAAAATCTTGAGCATATCGGGCCACACCGGATCAAGACTGGTAAAGAACGGCTTTCCATCCACCACCAGCGCCCAGACATAAAGCGGGGTTAAGAAACACAAACCGATCAGGGCCGATACAAACACCAGGCTCAGCGGATGCACACCCTTGGGCGCGCGTTTCAAAAACATCGAATAGGCCGCCCAGACCATGGCCGACATCATCGCCAGCACATCGCCCAGAACGAAATCCATTCTGGCAAAGACTGACGGGTCGCCCTTGGCGATGATGGTCGCGGTTCCGGCCCCGGCCACCAGCACGCCCAGCCATTGACCAAGCCGTGGTTTGTCTGCCGTCAAAAGGGCAGCAAACAACAGAACCCAGATCGGTGTTGTCGCGTTCAGAAGGCCGGTATTGACCGCCGTGGTGTTATAGGCCGCCAGATAAATCACCACCGAAAACAGGAACACACCGGTAAAGCCGATCAGGAACATAGACAATTTGTGGTCCGCCATGATTTTCAGATCGCGACGCAGGTATTTAAAGCAGAACGGCAACAGCAAACAGATCGCAACGATCCAGCGCCAGAATGAAAGGGCCTCGAACGGGACCGTTTCATTGATGCCGCGCGCCACAACGTGGTTTGACCCCCACATCAACGAACAGGCCACCAACATCAAATAGGCCATCGTCAGTGGCGTCTGCGACCCGGTCTGGGTGGCAGAAACAGTCGTTCCGTTTGACTGGCTCATCAGATTCCCGCCCCCATATTGATCTCGCCATATTCGCGCCGCACCAGATCCATCAGATCGTGCAGGGGCGGATCAATGATGCCCATTTCATCAAGATGGCGCACCGTGTTTTCCAGATATTCAAGGTTCGGCCCAACATTGCCGTGGGCCGCAACAATGATTTCGACCGCGGTGCGCACCGGCAGGTTACCGGCATATTGTTCATGGGTCGGATCGGCGACATAGGTATGCGCAATCACCTTGCGTCCGTCTGCAAGCTCGACCTCGACATCGGCCGGGATATAGGTGTTGGTCACAAGTTCGCGCTCATCAAGATAGGCTTTCACCTTTGACCAGTTTTCCTCAGCAATGAGAAACGCGTTGCCAACACATTCCCCGCCCTTGTTCAGGCCAAGAACCAGCCCCGGATTTTCCGGCGTGCCGCGATAATGATGGGAATAGATACAAAACGACCGGTGATAGCCGGGCAGCAGCGCACGTGCGCACTCGACAAATTCAAAGCCCGGCCGCCACAACAGCGACCCGTATCCAAACACCCATTTTTCGCGCGCGTCGCTCACGCATTCCTCCGCTAACTAGCTTTCTGATCTCTTAGAATTACGCGAAACTAACGCTTCATGATCACCAATGCCACCCCAAGGGCGGCAATTGCAAACCCGGCAAAGCCAAGCACGCCAAGTTGTTCATCAAACAGAAGCCAGGCAAAGAACGCGGCTGTTGGCGGCACAAGATAGAACATGCTGGCCACACGGGTGGCTTCGCCCTGCTTGATCAGAACCATCAACAGCATGATCGCCCCGATGGATAAAACCAGCACCAGCCACGCCATCGCCAAAATGAAGTCCATGCTCCATTCAACATGCAGCGGCTCCTTGAACAGCGCGACAACGCCGACAAACACACTGGCAGCAACATATTGAACGACTGTGCCGCTCATCAGTTCCATTCCGGTGCAAAAACGCTTTTGATACAGGGTGCCAGCAGTCATGCCAAAAAGCGCGAAAACCGCAAGCCCGATGCCAAACGGGGTAATGCCAACACCATCGCCAATCTTGGGCAGCAAAACCAGCGCCACCCCGATCAGGCCCAGGATCAACCCGCCCCATTGGCGCATCGAAACCCGTTCGCCCAAAATGGACCCAACGACCGACGCGGTCACAACCGGCTGCAAGCCAACGATCAGCGCGGCTAGCCCCGCCGGCAACCCGGTATCAATCGCCCAGAACACCCCGCCCAGATACACCCCATGCACCAGCACCCCGGTGGTGCCGATATGGGCCGCCTCACGCCAGGTTTTTGGCCATTTCGCCCCCATCAGGAAGATCACCGGGATCATCAGGATCAGGACGATGACAAATCGGACAAAAAGGAAAACGAACGGATCTGCATAGGGCAGGCCAAACTTGGCGCCCACAAAGCCCGTGCTCCACAGGAACACGAACACAAATGGCATGATCCGGGCGAACGCCGGATGATTGGTGGCAGACATTTCATTCCCCTAAGGTCGGTCCGTCACGCGTGGTGGGGCTGCTTGCTGGACCGCACAGGATGACGACAGAATGCCGGTCACTCCCAAATTACTCAGCAGGCTTTTTCTTGCTCTTTTCGTCGCTTTTGCGGTCTTCGCCTTCGGCCGAGAAATTGGCGAAATACTGACCGGCATCAACAATGCCGCGGCGAATTTCACGGGTGCGCGAAAACAGCTCAAACAGCTTGTCGCCCTCGCCCCAGCGAATGGCGCGTTGCAAAGCCATCAGGTCTTCCTGAAAACGTCCCAGCACATCAAGCACCGCTTCACGGTTATTCAGGAACACATCGCGCCACATGGTCGGATCAGACGCAGCAATACGGGTAAAATCACGGAAACCGGTTGCGGAAAACTTGATCACTTCCTGACGCAGTGCGTCTTCAAGATCAGTTGCCGTTCCGACAATCGTGTAGGCAATCAGGTGCGGCAAATGCGATGTGATGCCAAGGATACGATCATGATGATCGGCATCCATGCATTCAACATACATCCCGCAGGCTTCCCAAAGGGCTTTGACCTTGGCAATCGCAGCTTCGTTTTCGCCCGGGATCGGGGTCAGGATGCACCAGCGTTCTTCAAACAGTTCCGGAAAACCGGAATCCGGGCCGGAATGTTCTGTACCGGCCAACGGGTGACCGGGTACGAAATGCACACCTTCATCCAGATGCGGGGCAATATCGCGGATGACCGATTGTTTGACCGACCCAACATCCGAAACAATCGCACCCTTTTTAAGCGCACCAGTCAATTGCGTCCCAATGGCTTCATTGGCACCGACCGGGGCACAGACCATGACCAGATCCGCATCACCAACCGCCTGCTTGATGTCGCAATAGGCCTCATCGGCAATGCCAAGTTCAAGCACCCGGTCACGGGTCGCCTCAGAGCGGACCGCGCAGGTAATCTTGTTGGCAAGGCCGTCACGCTTGATGCGACGGGTCATGGACGAGCCGATCAGGCCCATGCCGATAAAGGCGACAGTTTCAAACAGCGGTTGGGATGCAGTATTGGTCATTTTATGCGTTCACAAAGTCTTTGATGGTCTGCAGGCAGATTTCCATTTCTTCCTTCGTACCGATAGAAATACGAAGCATCTGCGGCAGGCCATAGGCACCGATTTTGCGCGGGATCACGCCACGGGCCATCATGAAATCATTGGCAGCATCGGCGTTCTTGCCTTCTTCTGCCGGGAATTCAACGAGAACAAAGTTGCCATAGCTCGGATGTGCCTTAAGGCCCGAAATCGCGTTCACCTCGTCGCGGAACCACGAAAGCGTCTCGGCATTGTGGCGCACGCATTCATTGACGAAGTCATCATCATCAAGGGCGGCGGCACCAGCTTCCTGTGTCGGCAGCGGCACGTTGAACGGGTTGCGCAGGCGTTGCAGCACATCGGCAATCGCCGGCGGCGCATAGCACCAACCCAGACGGATGCCACCAAGACCATAGATCTTGGAAAATGTGCGGGTCATCACGGTGTTGTTGCCTGCTTTCACAAGCTCTTCACCGGCCGAATAATCTTCCTGACCGGTCATGAACTCGGCATAGGCCGCATCAACCACCAGAACGATGTCTTCGCGCAGACCATCGCGCAGGCGCTTCATTTCCGCATCCGAAATATAGGTCCCGGTCGGGTTGTTCGGGTTGGCAACAAACACGATCTTGGTTTTGTCCGTCACCGCCGCCAAAAGCGCATCAACATCGGTCGTCATGTTGGTTTCAGGCGCGGTTACCGGTGTTGCACCAACGCCCATGGTCGCAATCGGATACATCAAAAAGCCGTGCTGCGAATACAGCACTTCATCACCCGGACCGGCATAGGCACGGATCAGAAGCGTCAGAAGTTCATCAGAACCGTTGCCGCAAATAAGCTGATCAAATTCCAGACCGTATTTTTTGGCCAGCTTGTGACGCAGAACGTCGCAACCGCCATCCGGATAACGATGCAAACGGGTTGCCGTGCTACGAAGGGCTTCCATGGCCTTGGGGCTCGGGCCAAGTGCGCCTTCGTTCGAAGACAATTTGATCACGCGCTGAGCACTGTCAGCACTGGATTTACCGCCTTTGTACGGCGCGATATCAAGAATTCCGGGGCGTGGGGTGGGCGCAGACATCAGGTATATTCTCCCTGGGGAAATTGCAGCCAGTCGCGGCTGCCAAGCATGTTTAACTCAGTGCGTCTTCGGCAAGCGGCACGGCATAGGCCCCAACAACCCGCAAACTTTCGGGGCGAAGGCCTTGCGCGTCCAGTGTGCTCTGAAACGCATTGGTGCGATTACAAAAGAATCCCGGCACATCAACAAGGACAAAACGCCGATCCGTCGCCTCATCGTCAGAAAAGCCAAGGATTACCGATCCGTCGATGCCATCCGCAATTTTTTTGCGCACGGTATCCATCGAAATCTCTTTTGACAGGCTGACCACAAACAGAGTCCGGTCATCGCCACTGTCTTCAAGTTCAATGGCTGCCAGAACGAAACCTTCGGTATCTTCGCCGCGTCCAACCGGGCGCCCGCCAAAGGGCAGTTTTGAAACCACACGCACCGGGCTTTGTTCGCTCAGATGGACCCACCATGGCTGGGCCTCGCCCAATTGCGGTTTGGGAAACACACCAACTGCTGCCCGCCCGTCTTCAACGGCGTTGAACGCTTCGCGCGGGGTATCAAATTCAATAATTTCGTTAAGGCACCCGAAATTCAGGCGTGCCAGTTCCCAACAATCCAGCCCGTCGGCATTGCGGCCAAGTGCCACCGTGTACGGCGCTTCAAGCCGCGTTCCGGCCGCGATCATTTCGCGCCAGATCTGGATCAGGGCGGTTTTGGGAAAGGCCCCTTCATGACGTTCAACAAGGGTACGCATGATGCGGGCTTCACGGGCCGGGCGATAGGGCACCTTGACCTTGCCACCCGCCGCGATCATCCGGTCCTTGTAGGCCCCGACGGCCTGCACAACCTTTGTCCGGCGAATGATCAGCGACTGCAAAGCCTGATCGATCTCATCGATCTCTCCGCGCAGCTCATTCAGGTCAAGATTTGCCAAATTTTTATCGTCAGACGCCATAATCTACTCTTCTTTTGAACGGCGCACAGTATTAGGACAGGGCCGCAGAAATGCAAAGAAAAGATTGACTAACCCCGGCTCTGCTTCATAGCTAG
>NZ_DCAN01000007.1:13388-15355 GCF_002311545.1 Sulfitobacter sp. UBA1132
ACGATGAAAGCACGGCGCGTTGTCGGTTTGCCCACGGAAACAACGAATAACCAAGGAAACCGCAATTCATGTCCACCGCGACCAACACGGAAAAGCGCCCCCCGCTTCCAGGCCACCACATGGTGCTTGGTGAAACGGAAAAGCTGCGCCTTGATAGCGGTGTGGAATTCGGTCCGTTTACCCTGGCCTATCAGACCTACGGCGAACTCAATGCCGATAAATCCAACGCGATTCTGGTTTGCCACGCCCTGACCGGGGATCAATATGTTGCCGATGACGTCCATCCGATCACCGGCAAGGAAGGCTGGTGGTCCGAAATCGTCGGCCCCGGCAAGATCATCGATACAAACAAGTACTTCGTCATCTGCAGCAACGTGATCGGCGGCTGTCTTGGCAGTACCGGGCCCAAGGAAATCAATCCGGCAACCGGCAAGCCGTGGGGTCTTGATTTCCCGGTGATCACCATTGCCGACATGGTGCGTGCGCAAACCATGCTGATTGACGCACTTGGCATCGACATGCTGTTTGCCGTCATTGGCGGTTCCATGGGCGGCATGCAGGTTCTTGAATGGTGCAAAAGCTATCCCGAACGGGTTTATGCCGCCGCCCCGATTGCGACCTCGTTCCGTCACTCGGCGCAAAATATCGCCTTCCACGAAGTCGGGCGTCAGGCCGTCATGGCCGATCCGGACTGGTGCGGGGGCAATTACCTGCTCGAAGGCAAGAAACCGTCACGCGGATTGGCTGTGGCGCGCATGACCGCGCACATCACCTATCTGTCGCAACCGGCCCTTCACCGCAAATTCGGGCGCAAGCTGCAAAATCGTGGTGCCATCACCTATAGCTTCGATCAGGATTTCCAGGTCGAAAGTTACCTGCGCCATCAGGGCAAAAGCTTCGTCGATCGCTTTGATGCCAACAGCTATCTCTATATCACCCGTGCGATGGATTATTTCGATCTATCGCTTGAATATGACGGGCGGCTAGCCGACGCCTTTCAGGGTTGCAAAACCCGGTTCTGCGTCATTTCGTTTTCCAGCGACTGGTGCTTTACCACCGCCGAAAGCCGGATTGTCGCCCATGCGCTCAATGCCGCGTCGTGCAATGTCAGCTGTGTCGAGATCGAAAGCGACAAGGGCCATGATGCGTTCCTGCTTGATGAACCCGATTTCCACATGGTGCTGAGTGGCTTCATCGAAGGTGCCGCCGAAGGCCGGGGGCTGAAATAATCATGAATGAGACTTTGAACCCAAACAGCGCAGCAAACGTTGCGCATAGCGACCGCATCCGTGTCGACCTGCAACTGATTGCCGACATGATCGAGCCGGGCACACGCGTGCTTGATATCGGCTGTGGCGACGGCGAACTTCTGGGATACCTCACCCGCACCAAAAAGGTTGATGGCCGCGGCCTTGAGCTGTCCAACGAAGGGGTGCGCAACTGTGTCGCGCAAGGTTTGCCTGTGATGCAGGGCGATGCGGACCGGGATCTGCGCGATTACCCGGACGGGGCGTTTGATTACGCCATCCTCAGCCAGACCTTGCAGGCAACCCAGCGCCCGAAAGAAGTGCTGTCGGAGTTGCTGCGCATTGGCACCAAGGCGATTGTGTCCTTTCCGAATTTCGGCCATTGGCGCGCACGGTTTGATCTGATGTTTCGCGGCCGGATGCCGCAGAACCCAAACCTTCCGATCATGTGGTACGAAACGCCAAACATCCATTTCTGCACGGTTTTGGACTTCGTTGCGCTGTGTAAGGAAATGGATTTGACGATCGAACGGTCGATGGTTCTCAATGAGGCCGGATCGAAGCTCAGCCTCGGCAGCCAGACCCGATTTTCCAACTTTTTGGGCAACCAGGCACTTTTCATGCTCAGCAAATAATCAGATCGATTATTCGTTTTCATTGAATAATCTCTCCTGCCCGATCACAAACTGATCGCGCCCCCGTCTGAAATCTGATGCCCGA
>NZ_DCAN01000022.1:0-1175 GCF_002311545.1 Sulfitobacter sp. UBA1132
GTCGAGCATGCCAAAGACCGCCTTCATCGCCGTGGATTTGCCCGCGCCATTGGGGCCGACGATGACGGCGATCTCACCCTTTTCGACGGCGATGGTGCAGCCGCGCAGGATATCGGGGCCCTTGCCATAACCGCCCGTCATCGTGTCGCCGATCAGGAAGGGGCCCCCCGGTGCGGGGTGGCTTTTGCCGCCCCCTTTGACCGGCTGCGCGGTGCCTTGCCCTTTGGGGTTCGCGATCGACAGGTCCTTGTTGCCCCGGTCGCCGTATGGGTTGCTCATGTCAGTCTCTTTCATTCGGTGTCCAGGGCTGCCGCAGGGATGGGCGCGGCGCAGGATATCTCATCCGCACATGTGTCGCGCAGCATCATGGCCACCTCAAAGGACATCTTGTCCATTTCATCCAAAGGCATTGTGTCGGTGGTATCGAGGTACAGCATAATCCGCGCTGATCCGACATCCGACAACATGACCGCGCTCATGGTGCGGTCGCCTTCGATCTCGTCATATTGCAGGTGGCGCAGGGTCGTGCCCATCGGGGTGTCGATCCGGTCGACCTTCAGCACCTCGGGGGCAGGGCCGCCATCCGCCGCGATCCAGGCGCTATAGGTCTCGTATTGCTCTTCCAGCGTCGAGGTGCCGTCGGCGATGTCGTACCCGGGCCATTCTTGGGTGAAGTTCAGGATCACCTCGCCCAGATAGCGGGTGGAGCCGTCGCCGACCGTGTCCCAGGTTGCTTCTTCCCACGGGGTGCCCCGATCGCACATCCAGACCTGCGCCGACAGCTGCGCACAGGCCGCAGCGGCCTGCGGCAGGGCAAATCCCGCGCAGAGCGTCAATGCGGTGGCCATCCGTCTCATGCAGACACGGCCTTGTTCTTGAGCCCGGTGCCCAGATAGGCCTCGATCACCTGTTCGTTGGCCTTGATCTCGGGCAGGGTGCCTTGAGCGAGAACCTTGCCCTCGGCCATACAGATCACCGGATCACACAGACGGCCGATGAAATCCATGTCGTGTTCGATCACAACAAAGGTATAGCCGCGTTCCTTGTTCAGCCGGATGATCGCGTCACCGATGGTATTGAGCAGCGTGCGGTTCACACCGGCCCCGACCTCGTCAAGGAACACGATCTTGGCGTCGACCATCATGGTCCGCCCCAGTTCCAGCAGCTTTTTCTGA
>NZ_DCAN01000022.1:1266-1461 GCF_002311545.1 Sulfitobacter sp. UBA1132
CCCAGTTCCAGCAGCTTTTTCTGACCGCCGGAGATCTGACCCGCTTTTTGCTCGGCCAGATGTTCCACCGTCAGAAACTCAAGCACTTCGTCGGCTTTGGCGCGCAAGGCGCGTTCCTGATCGGCGATGCGCTTGCGCCCGAACCACGTGTTCCACAGCGTCTCGCCCGCCTGATCGCCGGGCACCATCATCAGG
>NZ_DCAN01000022.1:1582-3869 GCF_002311545.1 Sulfitobacter sp. UBA1132
CATCGACGAAAATTCATGCGCGATCTGGAAGGTCCGCAGCAGCCCTTTGTGAAACAGCGTATGGGGGGGCAGGCCGGTGATATCCTCGCCGTCCATCGTCACGCGCCCCGAGGTCGGTTTGAGCACCCCCGCGATCACGTTGAACAGCGTCGTTTTGCCAGCACCGTTCGGGCCGATCAAACCGGTGATCGTGCCTTTGCCAATGGTCAGATTGGCCCCGTCCACGGCGTGGAACCCGCCGAAATGTTTATGGATGTCGTCTACGACGATCATTTTGTAGTCTCCCCGTGCGGTGCCGAAGCCCCGTTGCAAAAACAGCCCGGTCGCAATGCACCGGGCTGTTTTCTGTCACGTCATGTGATGTTAGCGGTATTGAACCGTCGTGATCTTGCCGTCTTCGATCTTGATCTGACGGTAGCTGCCAGCGGATTCACCGGGGCCGATCAGTTCAACCGCGGTTGCGCCTTCATAGTCGACTTCGCCGCCGTCCTTGAGGATTTGCAGCGCTTTGGCCAGCTCACCCGGATAGATCTTTTCGCCGGGGGCGTTCGCAACCGACATGACCTGATTCTTATAGACCTGCGGATCGGAAGACCCTGCGGCCTGCATCGCCAGCATCAGCAGCGCCGCTGCGTCGTAGCTTTCCGGTGCGAAGGGCGATGTGGTGTCGAAGGCACCGTCGACCAGCGCGGTGAATTTGTCAGCGCCGGGGCTATCGGTGCCGGGGTGCTGGCCGGTGGAGCCGTCCAGCTCGGAGCCGAAGTTGTTTTCAAGGTTCGCCGCGATCATCCCGTCGGGGAAGTGGAACGTGTCGAACGCGCCTGAATCAATCGCTGCACGCACAACGCCCGATCCACCCTGATCGACGTAGCCCGCAACCACTAGACGGTCGCCACCGGCAGAGGCCAGCGCGCCAACCTCGGCAGAGTAATCGGCCTTGCCGTCTTCATGTGCGGCAGAGATGGTAATTGTCCCACCCGCAGCTTCATAGGCCTGCTGGAACGCGTCCGCCAAACCCTTGCCGTAGTCGTTGTTGGTATAGGTGACCGCGACTTCCTTGATGCCTTCTTCCATCAGCACCTCTGCCATGACTTCGCCTTGACGGGCGTCGGAGGGGGCGGTGCGGAAAAAGAGGCCATCGTCTTCCATCGATGTCAAGCCGGGGGATGTGGCGGAGGGCGAGATCATCACCATCCCGTTGGGCAGCGCCGCGTTTTGCAAGATCGCGCCGGTCACGCCAGAGCAGGCCGCGCCCACGATGCCGTTGATCCCTTCGGCGATCAGACGTTCCGCACTGGATACCGCAAGCGCGTTATCGACGCAGCCCGTGTCCGCCCGCGAGGGGGTGACTGTCGCCCCGTCCATCAGCATGCCGCTGTCGGTGACTTCTTTCATGGCCAGCTCGGCGCTGGATGCCATGATGCCGGTCAGCGATTCAATCGGGCCGGTGTAGCCAAAGATCACGCCAAGCTTCACGTCCTTGCTATGCGCGTCAGCATAGGCATTGGTGGCCAGCAATGCTGCAGCCGTTGTGGCCATAAGCATCTTTTTCATGTTTCTCTCCCTGTTGAATATGGTGTTCTGCGCCAGAGCCTATGCGGCGATTTTGGAAAAGAAAAGCGTTATCCCTAGGTAAAGTGGCGCAAGATGATGTGGATCGACGCTTTGTCTGCGCTAGGTTTGCAGGGATAGGTTGTATGAAGGGGGAAAGCCATGTTTCGCGGGGGGATGATGCATCAGGCCGCACGGGCCATCGGGGCGTTGGTCATAGCCGGATCGTTCATGGGCGCGTCGGGCGTTGTCGCGCAAGAGCTGCGGATCACCCAGCAGGTGTCAGGGCTGGATACCCCTTGGGCGCTGGCGATTTTGCCAAATGGGGACGTGCTGGTCACCGAACGCGACGGCCGCTTGCTGCGGGTCCGCGAGGGCACCAGCCAAGAGGTTACCGGCGCACCGCAGGTCGTTGACGCAGGGCAGGGCGGCTTGCTGGATATCACGCTGGCACGGGATTTTGACAGATCGCGCACCATATTCCTGACCTATGCCAAGGCGCTTGAGGGCGGGGCCGGTACCGCGCTTGCCGCGGCAGAGCTGTCGCAGGATGGTGCGCGGCTCGAAAATCTACGCGATCTCTTTACCATGTCACGCGGGTCTGCCGCCGGTCAGCACTTTGGCAGCCGCGTGGTCGAGGCGCGCGATGGCACGCTTTTCGTCACTGTCGGAGAGCGCGGCGACCGCCCCGCGGCGCAGGATCTGGGGCAGCACAACGGCTCTGTCGTGCGTGTGA
>NZ_DCAN01000022.1:3909-4167 GCF_002311545.1 Sulfitobacter sp. UBA1132
CCGTGACGGTACTGTGCCCGCCGATAACCCGTTTGTCGGGCGCGACGACGTGCTGCCGGAAATCTGGTCCTACGGGCATCGCAACCCGCAAGGGGCAGCGCTTGATCTGGAGGGCAATCTTTGGGTGTCAGAACATGGGGCGCGCGGCGGGGACGAGGTTAACGCGGTCCGCAAGGGCGCGAATTACGGATGGCCGGTGATATCCTACGGGCGTCACTACTCCGGTGCCAAGATCGGCGAAGGCACCGCGAAAGACGG
>NZ_DCAN01000022.1:4316-5984 GCF_002311545.1 Sulfitobacter sp. UBA1132
TATCCTCGTCGGCGCGCTTAAGTTCAACTATATCGCGCGGTTGCGAGGCGACCCGCTGGCCGAGGTGGCGCAAATCTCTACCCCCGCCACGGCACGGGTGCGCGACCTAATAGAGGCACCTGACGGCGCGATCTGGTTTATCTCGGTCGGGAACGGTGCGGTGTACCGGATCAGTAACGATTAGGCGACAGGCTTGGCCGCATGCGACCCGCGTTCGCGGTAAGGTGTCGTGTTATAATGCGCGCGGTAGCATTTGGAAAAATGCGACGGCGAGGCAAAACCACAGGCCAGCGCCACGTTGATCACGCTCATATCCGTTTGCATCAGCAGGTTACGCGCCTTCTGCAGGCGCAGTTCCATGTAATAGCGTTTGGGGCTGCGGTTGAGGTAGCGGCGGAACAGCCGTTCAAGCTGCCGCGTCGACATGCCGACATCGCGCGCCAATGACGACGGGCTGATCGGCTCTTCGATATTGGCCTCCATCATCTGGATGACCTGACCCAGCTTGGGATGCCGCACGCCGATACGGGTGGGCACCGACAGACGCTGCGTGTCCTGATCCGTGCGGATGGAGCTATAGATCAGCTGGTCGGCAACGGCATTGGCCAGATCCTCGCCCAGATCGTCGGCAATCAGCTTGAGCATCAGATCGATCGAGGATGTCCCGCCCGCTGTCGTCATCCGGTTGCCGTCCACCACAAAGACCGATTTTGTCAGGGTGACGTCCTCGAAGTCTTCGCTGAAACTATCCTGATTTTCCCAGTGGATCGTGGCTTTCTTCCCGTCCAGCAATCCGGCCTTGGCCAGCGTAAAGGCGGCTGTGCACAGACCGCCGACCATCATGCCCTTGCGGGCCTCCCGGCGCAGCCATCCCAGCAGCTTCTTGGTCGTCGCCGCCTGCACGTCGATGCCGCTGCACACCACCAGCGTGTCGTCGCGGCCCAGATCGTCCAGATCGCCATCCAGCGTAAATTCCGCCCCAGCCGAACAGCGCACGCGCCCGCCATCCTCGCCGATCAGACGCCAGTCATAGGCCGGACGACCCGCCATGCGGTTGGCGATGCGCAGACATTCCACCGCCGAGGCAAAGCTGAGCATGGTAAAGTTTTCCAGCAGCACAAAGACAAAGCGCCGTGTCTTTTCAGCGTCAGGAAGAATGCGGTTGGCCAGACGGGTGTCACTCATCACGTCGCCTTTCAGGTTTGCGTTATACGTTGGGGCAAAGTGGGCGCTGCCCTCAAAAACCTGCCGAAAACCTTGCCCACGGGCGGGGGCGAAGGTCAATAGGTTGAATTTCGGTTCTGGTCACTTGGGCCAGACCTTTATATACCACAATTTCACAATGTTTGCGCCTGACACTTCGGGCGCTGCGGACTTCGGAGAAAAATGATGACCGATTGGACAAAATCAAGCTGGCGCGACAAACCGCGGATCCAGATGCCCGACTATCCTGATCAGGACGCGCTGCGCGCGGTCGAAGCTGAATTGTCCCGTTATCCATTGTTGGTCTTTGCGGGTGAAGCGCGGCGGCTGAGAAAGCATCTGGCGGCCGCGGGCCGTGGCGAGGCGTTCTTGCTTCAGGGTGGCGATTGCGCCGAAAGCTTTGAACAATTCAGCAGCGATATGATCCGCGACACGTTCAAGGTGATGTTGCAGATGGCCATCGTG
>NZ_DCAN01000022.1:6027-6370 GCF_002311545.1 Sulfitobacter sp. UBA1132
GATGGCCATCGTGCTGACCCACGGTGCCAAAGTGCCGGTGATCAAGCTGGGCCGCATGGCGGGGCAGTTCGCCAAGCCGCGTTCAGCGCCGACTGAAACGGTGGATGGGGTGGAACTGCCAAGCTACCGCGGTGACATCATCAACGAGCTCGCCTTTACCGCCGACGCCCGTATTCCCGACCCTAAAAAGATGCTGCGCGCCTACACACAGGCCGCCGCGACCCTGAACCTGATCCGGGCGTTCTCGACCGGCGGCTATGCCGATGTGCATCAGGTGCACGGCTGGACCCTGGGCTTTACCGAAAGCGAAAAGGCGGAAAAATACCGCGAGATCGCGAACCGC
>NZ_DCAN01000022.1:6472-8803 GCF_002311545.1 Sulfitobacter sp. UBA1132
ATACCGCGAGATCGCGAACCGCATTTCAGACACGCTTGATTTCATGGCGGCGGCTGGTGTCACGTCCGAGACGGCGCATACGCTGCAATCGGTGGAATATTATACAAGCCACGAATCGCTGCTGCTCGAATACGAAGAGGCGCTGTGCCGTCAGGACAGCCAGACCGGGAAATGGCTGGCGGGCTCGGGTCACATGATCTGGATCGGCGACCGGACACGTCAGCCTGATGGCGCGCATGTGGAATTTGCCCGCGGCGTTCAGAACCCCATCGGCCTGAAGTGTGGCCCGACGATGACCAGCGATGACCTCAAGCTGTTGATGCACAAGCTGAACCCCGAAAACGAAGAGGGTCGCCTGACCCTGATCGCGCGTTTCGGGGCCGGCAATGTGGGGGAACACCTGCCGCGTCTGATCAAGACCGTGCAGGAAGAGGGCGCGAATGTCGTCTGGACCTGTGACCCCATGCACGGCAACACGATCAAATCCTCAAGCGGCTATAAAACGCGGCCTTTCGAGTCCGTGCTGCGCGAAGTGCGTGAGTTCTTTGCGGTACATGGGGCCGAGGGCACCGTGCCCGGTGGTGTCCACTTTGAGATGACCGGTCAGGATGTGACAGAATGTACTGGTGGTGTCCGCGCCGTTCAGGACGAAGACCTGTCTGACCGCTACCACACTGCCTGCGACCCGCGTTTGAACGCCAGCCAGTCGCTGGAGCTTGCCTTCCTCGTGGCCGAGGAGTTGTCGGCACGCCGGGCGAACCAACAGGTCAAAGCCGTCGGCTAACTGCCGCAGCTCATGCAATAAGAAAGGCCGCGCATATCATCATGCGCGGCCTTTTTCTTTTGCTGCATTGGAGGCGTCCCACCGGGGATACGATGTTTACTTCACGACCCGTAAATAGGCTGGCCGGTTGCGACCGGACCGCGCGGCAAAACGCGCGGCTGGATCGGCGAAACCTTCGGGGCAGGGCCCGCGCGTTTCCTCTGCCACATCGGCCCGTGGCGGGCGCGGGATCGGTGTCGTGGCAAGATCGCCGATCCGATACAAGCCCGGATGCTCGATGGCATTGGATGTGATCTCCAGACAGCCAAGCATCCGGTCGATCTGCCCCATGTCACTGCGCAACGGCAGCACCAGCATACGCGCCTGAACGGCCGCATCCCCCGCGGTGAGCGTCATCTCTCCGGTGGCGGGCTGTGACAGAATGTGATCCAGCCAATCACTGCAGCGGCGACGCTCGGACGGGTCGAACAGAGAGATCATCGGCATCCCGCGCAGGTCCATCCCCATGGCAGTGCACAGCTGCGATCCGGCGACGCGAAACCGCGCCAGTTCAGACCGTCTGCGTTCCAGAACAAAGGCGCGATCAAGCACGGAGGTGATCTGTGCAGGGTCGATCTGCGACCGGAACGGGACCGGCTGACCACGGCAAAGCCCTTGCCAATAGGCGCGCGCGTCAACCATCGCGGGTGTCGGGGGCGGCATCACGCGGCGAGAGCCGGTCTGGGGCATATCATCCAGAGGGGGAAGATGTTTCATCGGGCAGCCTTATTGCGGTCGGGACAAGAGCAGGACAGGGGGCGGCAGCAGGGCCGCGATGTATTGCCTGAGTTTAGTCAAATCAGCGGTAATTTGTAGATATAACAGCAAACTTGGTTAACAGACCGTTAAGGGGAGACCTCGTGCGGCAGAATGGCTTTTTACTTGCCCCATTTGCGACTTTCCCTTTTAAGGCGCGCAACAATCGCAATCGACAAGGACCATGCCATGATACGTTCAATGACGGGTTTCGCCTCGGCCAGTGGTGCGTCCGGCCCGCACAGTTGGGGGTGGGAATTGCGATCGGTCAACGGCAAGGGGCTCGACCTGCGCCTGCGTGTGCCCGACTGGATCGACGGGCTGGAGGCGGGCCTGCGCAAGACGCTAAGCGCCGCCATCGCCCGCGGCAATGTCACCTGCAACCTGAGGATCACCCGCGAGGATGGCTCTGGCGCGTTGACGGTGAACGCGGATCAGCTTGAGGTCGTGCTGGACGCGCTGCACCAGATCGAAGCGCGCGCGATGGATGCGGGGATCTCGCTTGCGCCCTCCAAGGCGACCGATATCGTCACCATGCGCGGCGTGCTTGAACAGGCGACGACGGTGGATGATGTGGCCGCCCTTTGCGCGACTTTGCTGGCGGAATTCCCCACAGTGCTTGCCGATTTCAACGACATGCGCGCCCGCGAAGGGGCTGCCTTGGCGCAGGTTCTTGAGGCGCAGTTGGCGCAGGTGGCAGAGTTGACAACACAGGCCGCCGCGCTGGCCGAGACGCGCAAGGACGAGATGGC
>NZ_DCAN01000022.1:8870-9105 GCF_002311545.1 Sulfitobacter sp. UBA1132
CGAGACGCGCAAGGACGAGATGGCACAGACGCTGCAACGCAATCTTTCGCGGGTGCTGGACAATGCCGAAGGCGTGGACGCTGACCGGCTGGCGCAGGAACTGGCGCTGATCGCCGTCAAATCCGACATCACCGAAGAGATCGACCGCCTGCACGCCCATGTGGATGCGGCCCGCGCCTTGCTGGCGCAGGACGGGGCCGTGGGGCGCAAACTGGATTTCCTGATGCAGGAGTTC
>NZ_DCAN01000013.1:0-24364 GCF_002311545.1 Sulfitobacter sp. UBA1132
CCGGCGCGGTCGGGGGGCCGGGAGCCCCCATATCGTCTCAAAATTACGGAGCCACTCTATGCTTGGCAAAATGATGGACCAGCAGTTGCTGATCTCTTCCCTTATCGATCACGCAGCCCGCTGCCACGGGCGCACCGAAATTGTCTCGGTTGAAACTTCAGGCGCAGTAGACGTCACAAACTGGCAAGAGGTTGCCAAGAATGCGCGGCGCTTGGGTTCGGTACTGACCAAACTGGGCCTGCCGCAGGAAACCCGGTGCGGCACCATCGCATGGAATAACCGGCGGCACCTCGAGATTTACTTTGGCAGTTCGGGTGCAGGCTTCGTCTGCCATACCCTCAATCCGCGTCTGCATCCCGACCAGATGGTCTATATCGCCAATGACGCGCAAGATCAGGTGATGTTCTTTGACCGAACCTTCCTGCCCGCTGTGGCAAACTTGAAGGACCGGTTTGATACGGTCGAGCACTACGTTCTGCTGGGACCACGGGACGACGAGGCGGCCCAGGTGCTTGACGGGCTGCAATTCTATGATGAATTGATCGCTGACGGAGACCCGGGTTTTGTCTGGCCCGAACTCGATGAACGCCAGCCCTCTTCGCTTTGCTACACATCCGGAACCACGGGAAACCCGAAAGGCGTGCTTTATTCCCATCGGTCGACCTTGCTCCATGCGCTCGTGGGCAACCAGCCCGACGGGCTTGCGATCTCGGCCTGTGATACGGTGATGCCGGTTGTGCCAATGTTCCACGTCAATGCGTGGGGCGTGCCCTATACTGCGGCGTCGGCTGGTGCAAAACTGGTGCTGCCGGGTCCGGGGCTGGATGGGGACAGCCTGGCCAACCTGATCGACACCCAACAGGTGACTGCTGCCTTTGGCGTGCCCACAATTTGGATGGGGCTATTAGCGGCGTTGGAGAAATCCGGCTCTAAACTGCCAAGCCTGACCCGCACCATTGTCGGTGGCGCACCGATGCCACCGTCGATGTATACGGCGTTCCGTGACAAATATGATGTCGAATTGATTCAAGCGTGGGGCATGACAGAGACCAGCCCCCTCGCGACGGTCAACCGTCTGCTGCAGCGCCACGAGGGTCTGTCGACCGAAGCGCAAACCGACATTCGCGTGGGCCAGGGCCGCTCTGTTTACGGGATAGAAATCCGGCTGGTAGATGAGTCCGGGAATGTACTGCCCGAAGACGGGGCAACACAGGGCGACCTGCAGGTGCGCGGTCCTTGGGTAGTCCACAGCTATTTCAACAAAGAAGACTCGGCGCTGACCCCCGATGGCTGGTTCGACACTGGCGATGTTGCCACGATTGATGCGGATGGTTTCATGGTGATCCGAGACCGTTCAAAGGACATCATCAAATCCGGCGGCGAATGGATCTCTACGGTCGAACTTGAAAACATCGCAATCGGTCACCCGGCGATCGCAAATGCCGCCGCCATCGCTGCCCATCACCCTAAATGGGACGAGCGTCCGATCCTGATCGCGGTCAAATCCGGTGACGTCTCCGAAGCGGAGCTTCTGAAAATCTACGACGGCAAAGTCGCCAGCTGGCAGGTGCCAGATCGGGTGATCTTTGTCGATGAACTGCCCCTAGGTGCCACGGGCAAAGTGGTGAAACTCAAACTACGCGAGACCTACGCGAACATCCTTCTGGAGGGAGCCGCATGAAACATCAAAGTAACTTCACCCCCGATCTGCAAGCAGCCTATGACGTCGACCTAAAAGCCCTCGACGCGGCGAAGGACCGTTGGGCGCGAACCTCGCTGGACGACCGCATCGCGGTTCTGCAGGCAGTCAAAGACAATCTGATGCGCGTCGCCGACGAATGGGTCGATGCGGCGGGTAAGGCCAAGGGCATCCCGCAAGGTTCCCCTCTCTTGGGGGAGGAATGGACATCGGGGCCCTATGCCGTCATGTCCTGCTGCAACGGTCTGATCGATACGCTGTCGCAGATGGAAGGCAAAACCTTTCTGGACGGTCTAAAGAAACGCAGCCTGCCAAGCGGTCAAACCGCCGTGCGCGTTGTGCCACATTCGATCTGGGATCGGTTGTTGATTTCGGGCGTGCATGCGGATGTCTGGATGCAAAAAGGCGTGACCCCCGCCAACCTCAAGAACAACGCTGCATCAGCCTATGACATTCCGGCAGACCAACGGCGTGGCAAGGTCGCGCTGGTTCTGGGCGCCGGCAATATCGCCGCGATCACGCCGCTGGATGCTTTTCAGAAGCTCTTTCTGGAAAACCAGGTGGTCTTGCTTAAAATGAACCCGGTCAACGACTACCTGACCGAACCTTTGCAGGCCGCCCTGAAGCCGCTGATCGACCGCGACGCACTACGTATCCATCGTGGCGATGGTCCGGCGGGGGCCTATCTTACGACGCATCCGCTGGTCGAGGAAATCCACATCACCGGCGCGCGCGCCACCCATGATCTGATCGTCTGGGGGCCAGGCGAGGAAGGCGAGAAGAACAAGGCCGCCAACACGCCGAAAAACACCCGACACATGACATCCGAGCTTGGTGCCGTTTGCCCCACCATTGTCGTACCAGGGCCGTGGACCAAGGCGGACTTGCGCTTTCATGCGGAGAACATCGCCACCATGAAGCTGCATAACGGTGGCTTTAACTGTGTCGCGGTGCAGAGCCTTATTTTGCCGAAAGGCTGGGATAAGACAGCCGAGCTGATGGGGAATGTCGCCGATGTGATGGCCAAGCACACCAAACGGGCCGCTTATTATCCCGGTGCCGAAGATCGTCAAAAGGCCTTTGTCGATCACGCCAAAAGCCCACAAAAGCTGGATCGTGGGGCGGATGTGGCTCCGCTTTATCTTGCCGATATGGCCGAGGGTGATAGCGATTGGCTGGCCCAGACCGAAGTCTTCACATCTGCGCTTGGTGTCATGCATATCGAGGCACAAGATGCCGAAACCTATATGATCGAAGCGATTAAATGGGCGAATGACACGCTCTATGGCACATTGGGCGGCAATATCATCATCCACCCTGCCACGATCCGGGCTATGGGCCGCAAGCGGTTCGAAGAGATCATCGCCGAATTCCGCTATGGCGCGATTGCGATCAACGCGTGGTCCGGCCTTGCCTTTCTGGTGACTGCCTGTCCCTGGGGCGGCTTTGCTGGCGCAACCTTGCAAAACGTCCAGTCTGGTGTGGGTACCGTCCACAATACCTTCATGCTTGAAAACGTTGAACGCACGGTGATCGAGGCCCCGTTCCGCCCCTTCCCGCGCAATCTGCTATCCGGCGGGATGAGCCTGCTGCCCCGGCCGCCCTGGTTTGTGTCCAACAAGCGTCAGCATCATATCGGTCGCTTGCTGACCCGGTTTCAGCACAAACCCAGCTGGTTCAAGCTGCCGCGTATTTTCTTTCACGCCCTTTTGGGCTAGGTCGGCAGGGACAAATGTGAGTGCCCGATGAACGACATGACCCAAACAGGTAGGCTTGCGGACCGAAAAGCGAATAAGGCCCGCAAGCGTGAGAGCCGCAAACGCGAGATTGCGCAAAGTGCGATCAGCGCGCTTAAGCTTTATGGTTATGCCCGTACGACCCTGCGTGATATTGCGTCGCAATCAGAAATGTCGCTTGGCAGTCTGCACTACTATTTTGAGGATAAGGACGAGCTTCTGATCTACTGTGTGCGACAGTACAAAAGCGAGTTTGCCAGAACAATTTCTGCATCTGTCAGGGGTATTTCCAACCCAGATCGCATCAAGACAGCGTTCTGTACTGCTTTGGCAGAAACGATCAGTACCGAAGCCGAGCTTCATCGGCTTTGGTACGACATTCGAAACCAAGCGCTATTTGACCAAGCTTTCGTTCCCGTCGTTGACGAGATTGAAGAACAGCTGATCGAGATGATGAATCCGATAGCCTCTGAGCGAAAAGCCAAGGAACTTCTTTATCTGCGTTTCGACGGCGCTTTTCGATATTTGCTGCAGTTGAGCGTTTCTGGTCGCCCGCGTGAGTTGGAGGAAATGACCGAGGTGCTCAAAGCCGCTGCCGGGTAACCCCACCTGCGTCTGCATCAAGTGCTGCAAACAGCCTTCTGATCATTTTCGCGCCTTCGAATGACAGTCTACATTGCTGGTAGCGTTTTGATCAAAACGCTATGAGGTCGCAGGGCGGTAGGAACCCCGAGGCGCTTTGGCAGCGCCGCGGGACTGTACATAATATATGTGGGTTAGTTCATACCGTAGTTTGCGCGGTCCAACTTGTCGTAGATCTCTGCTTTGGCCAATGCTGCCAATGCATAGGTATCGCTGTGATCCACATCCGCCAGCAGGGCAGCCCAGCGATCAACGATGCGCTTGTATTCTGCCAGCAGCGCTTCGGGGTTCTCAATACCGCGGCTCTTGGCGTTCTCGATCAGCACGGCCTCGTCGGCGGTCACAGATTCCGCCAGCGCTTCCGTCAGAGCCTGATCAGGTTCGAAAATCTTCATGCCGCCTTCTTTGGCGGCGGAAACCGCTTTTTCAACATCCGTGTCGAACTCGACCCGGTGCTGCGCAAGATAGTATGCCATCTAGTCGAACAGTACGTTGCGCGACGCCTCGGACGGTAATCCCCCCCTTTTTAATGGGGGATTACCCAACAATCGCACGGATGATCTTCATCCCCGTCACGCCGGTGATATCAGAGACGACATGATGCAGCTGGACGTTCATCTCCATCAGTGCCTTTTGCATGTGCTCCCCTCTCGGGACATCGCTATGCGATACCCTGCCGGTCAATGGATGTGCGCGGCTGCATATTCCACCAGCCGTTCTCGTTGGCGCAGATACGCGCGTAACGTCGCGATCTGTGCCGATGGTCTAAAGCTGCCGCGCAAGAGCCCATAGGAATGTAACTGCCGCAGCCAACTCGCATCGCTGACGTCTGTCTTGCGGCCCGGTACATTCTTGGCGTAGCGCGCATTCACCAAGACGACCTCGAAGCCATGCTGCTCGAGTATCTCGTTGGCTGGGATCCAATACACGCCCGTGGATTCCATCGCGACGCTGGTCACCCCGTGCGACTTAAACCAATAGGCCAAGTCATGCAGATCATGGGTGAAGGTGCCGAAGGCACGCACTGGCGTATCTGTCACATCCGGATTGACGGCCGCCATGTGTTCACGCGAACCGATATCAACTGCCGCAGCTCCGACGTTCACAGTCTCAATTGCTGGGGCCTTGCAGGTCTTTTGCTTTGCCATTGTCTGTCCTCCTGTTGGCTACAGAAGGGCGCGGGCTATGCAGATCTGTCATCTTGCCTCAACCGGGATCACTGCAAAACAGCGTCACCACTCTCAAGTTCGCATCAACCCATGGACCACGTTTTTTAACGGGGTTCTGACCCAAGACAGACCACCAATAAGCGAACGGCCGCTGCCCTTCATAACTCAACATAGCACAGGCTGTTTCTACCGCGCGCAGGCGGGCTCCACCCCTGAACGGTTTTTCAGGATGTCACGCTCCTCCGTCATCCGCGCCAACTCACGCTTGGGCCTGCGGTTCTCAGCTTCATGGTCAACAGATGATGTCTGTGACGCAGCCTTTGCGTAGAGCTTCATCCATTTGTACAGCGAATATGTACTGACGCCCAACCGTTCCGAAACCTCGCGAACGGCATACCCCCGCACTGTTATCTGATGGACGGCATCGCGCTTGAAATCTTCACTGAAATTTGGCTTCCCCATAACGGCCTCCTTGCCTCAAAGTTAGGGAAGAAAGCGTCTACAAATCTAGGGGCTATTCAATATCGTCGCGCCCTTAGAAGCAAAGGCGCAACGACTTTTGGCTACGTACCGCGTCTTGCAGCTTTGAGAAAATGCGGTGGTCACACCGCTCTTTCGCATCTGACCAAGCTTTCGCGCAGTTTCCGTAGCTTTTGCGGGCCCTCGATACAGCTCTGTCTCATCTCAGGACAGCGCGGCGCAAAATGACAGCCCTGACGCGCTGCAAAGGGGTCCGCCGCTGCTGCGCCAAGCTTTGCTTCAGGCAGTCCCGCCTTTGGGTCCGGCAGCAGGGTCGCGGCAAGCAGCGCACGGGTGTAGGGGTGGCTGGCATCCTCGAAGAGCGCATCTGTCGCGGCTTCTTCAATCTTCTGCCCGAGATACATAACGGCCACGTGGTCCGCCAAATGTTCGACCACCGCAAGATTGTGGCTGACAAAAACCATGGTAAGGCCCAGTTCTTTCTTCAGCGATAGCAACAGGTTAATGATCTGCGCCTGCACCGAGACATCAAGCGCCGAGGTCGGCTCGTCACAGATCAAGACACGCGGTCCGAGGATTAGCGCACGCGCGATGGCGACCCGCTGCCTTTGCCCGCCAGAAAGCTCCCCGGGATAGGCATCGGCGAGCCGTGATGGCAGCCCGACCAGATCAAGCATCCGCTTGACCTCTGCATCGACATGCGTGCCGCCATGCAGTCGCAGCGGCTGGCCAACCAGAGTCTGGATACGTTTGACCGGGTTAAGCGAGGCATTGGGGTTCTGAAATACGGGCTGGATCAACCGCACACGGTCCGCCACGGGCATGGTGTCGACCTTCTGGCCCGCGATCTCGACCTCGCCGCGATCGGGCTGCAACAAGCCCAGCATGATGCTGACCGCCGTGCTTTTGCCGCAACCGGATTCACCGACAAGGCCAAGCGTTTCGCCTTCGGCGACCTCGAGCGACAGGTCATTCACGGCCACCAATTCTTCGGTCGGGGCGAACATGCCGCGGCGCAGGCGGTAGGTTTTGCGGATATCGGTCATGCGGATCATCGGCGTCGCTGCGGTCATGCGGCCACCTCCGATGCCTTGGCGCATTCAATGAATTGCGCCCCCCCGGCGCTTACGCGTGGCACTGGATCGACAGCGCATTCAGGTCCGGCAATGGTGCAGCGGTCGCGAAAGGCGCAGCCCGCCATCGTGCCGATCAACCCCGGGACGCGCCCCGGAATGGCGGGCAACGCGCTGCCCCGTTCGGTGACACCCGGCACCGGGATCGCGGCAAGCAGCCCTTTGGTATAGGGGTGGCGCGGCGTAGCAAAAAGATCGGCGGCGGGCGCGCGTTCGACGATCCGCCCTGCATACATCACCGCAACATCGTTCGCGATAGCCGCCACCACGCCCAGATCATGGGTAATCAGCAAGAGTGACAGACCAAGATCGGCCTGCAATTGCCCCAGGAGCGTCAGGATCTGCGCCTGAATGGTCACATCCAGCGCCGTCGTCGGCTCGTCCGCGATCAAGAGCTTGGGTCGTCCCATCAGCGCCGAGGCGATCATGATGCGCTGGCGTTGCCCACCAGAGAACCCGTGTGGATATTGCGTCAGCCGTGCCGCCGGATTGGCGATCCCCACCCGGTCAAGCATCTCGACTGCGCGGGCGTCAGCCTCTTTTCGGGTCAAGTTTTCGTGGCGCATAACGCCCTCGGTCAACTGCCGGCCAATGGTAAGCGTCGGATTTAGCGCGCTGGTCGGGTCTTGAAAGATCATCGCCACATCGCGGCCGCGCAGCTTTGCCAGCTTGGCATCGGTCTTGGTCGTCAGATCCTGCCCCGCCATGTCGAACCGGTCACTCGTCACCTTGGCGTAGCGCGGCAGCAGCCCCATGATAGACGTCGCGGTAAGCGACTTGCCACAACCCGACTCGCCGACAAGGCACAGAGTCTCTCCTTCAGCGATTTGCAGGTCGACACCCCGAACCGCGTTCAACATGCCTCGGTCGGTGGGGATCGACACCTTCAGGTTTCGAATATCAAGCATCATTTCAGTCACTTTCGTGCAGGCCCTGTTATATCGCGCATACCATCGCCGAACAGGTTCACCGCCAGCACCAGCAGGCAGAGCGCCGATCCGGGCAGTGCGATCAACCATGGATCAAAGAGGATATTGTCGCGCCCTTCCGAGATCATCAGCCCCCAGCTTGGCGTCGGCGGGCGCACGCCCAACCCAAGGAAGGACAGGGCCGCTTCGAGCAGGATGACGTTTGCGACCTCAAGCGAGACGACGACAAGGATCGTGGCGCGCATATTGGGTAAAATCTCGAGAAACAGGATGCGCGTGCGGCTCGCGCCGATGGATCGCAGGCCCATGATGAATTCCTGATGTCGCAAGCTTTGAGCGGCGGCGCGCGTGACGACGGCGAACCGGTCCCACAGAAGCAGCCCCAGAACGGTGATCAGCGTGGTCAGCGACGCGCCGCCCAATGCCACCGCCGCCAGTGCGACCAGCACGATGGGCAGTGATAGCCTTGTTGTGATGGCGAAGCTGATAACCATATCGATCCAGCCCCCGAAATAGCCCGCGATCAGGCCAAGCGTGATCCCGATGGCACCGGACACAAGGATCACCCCAAGCCCGACACCCAGCGACACCCGCGCGCCATAGATCATCCGAGATAGATAATCGCGCCCAAGGTGATCGGTCCCGAGCAGGTGTTCCGGCACCGCGCGATCATGCCAGAAGGGTGGCAGCAGTCGGCGGCTCAGATCCTGCGCGATTGGGTCATGCGGGGCCAGCAGCGGTGCAAGCAAAGCGATCAGGATGATAGCTGTCAGCAGCGTGCCCCCGATCAATCCACCCGTATTGCCGCGCATCTTGCGCCAGACAGACGGGCGGGCCGTTTCGATAGTGACGTCGGACATCAGGAGCCCCCCCTTAGGCGCGGATCCAGCACCGCGTTCAGAATATCGGCCAGCATGGTCAGCAGCACGTAAAGCAGCGACAGGATCAGGATGATCGCCTGCACCACCGGCAGGTCGCTGCGCAGAAGAGATTCCCACGCCAGCCGCCCCAGCCCGTTCAGCGCAAAGACACTTTCAATCACGATGGAGCCGGATAGAAGCTGGCCCAGTTGAACCGCTGCCAGTGATACAAGCGGCAGCACCGCATTGCGCAAGGCATGGCGTGAAATCACAAGATGCATCGGCAGGCCCTTGGCCTTGGCCGCCCGGACATAATCCGTGGCCAGCACGTCGATCATGCCCGAGCGTGTGATGCGCATGAGTTCGGGGATAGCGTAATAGCTCAGCACGATCACGGGCAGGATGTATCCCTGCCATGTGTCAGCACCCGAAATGGGGACCCAGCCATACCAGACCCCAAAGACCACGATGGCCATCAACCCCAACCAGAAGCTCGGGATTGCCTGCCCGGACACGGCGATCACCAGCGCAAGGCGGTCGATCCAGCCGTTCGGTCTGAGCGCCGCGGCGACTCCCAAAGGCACGGCGATCACCAAAGCGACGAGGAACGAGATAAAGCCAAGCGCCAGCGTGACGCCGGCACGGTTGCCGATGATCTCTGTCACCGGCACATTGAAATAGATGCTCTGCCCCAGATTTCCGGTCAAGGCGCTGCCGATCCAGTCCAGGTATTGAACAACCAAGGGTCGGTCAAAGCCATAGGCCTGCCGGATCGCTTCGGCATCCTCGGCCCGGCCACCCGCGCCCGCGATGGCAATCGCAGGGTCGCCCGACACGAACATCAAGCCAAAGCTCAGCGCGGACACGGTCAGACAGACCAAGAGCGCCACGAGCAGACGTTTAGAGATGAAAGAGAGCATAGGTCTTTCCGTTATGGGGGCCGGACAGCGGGGAGAGGACTGTCCGGCCCGTTACGTTGACAGGGTCAGCTTACTTCCAGCTGGCACCCCACCAACGGGCGAACTCATCCGGGTGCGGCGTGAAGTTCAGGTCGTTGGACAGGCCATAGTTAACGTTGAAGTTATACATCGGCATCCAATAGGCTTCCTCGGCGATCTTCTTGACGGCCATAGAGTAGTTCTTGGCGCGCACATCGCGGTCCGATGACGTATCAGCCTCGGTCAGCCAGGTTGCCAGTTCGGCGTCTTGCACAAGGTCATCCGCGCCGCCGCCAAAGAAATTCGACAGGATGAATGCGGTGTCGCCGATGCCATAGCTGCCCCAGTTCGAGAAGAACGCCGGAAGCTCCTTGGCGCGCCACTTGCCGATGCCCGACGCGTACTGCTGTTCGTTCAGTTCAAGCGTCACGCCGACATTGGCAAGATCGGCGGCCACGGCTTCGGCAGTCGGGCGCGGCATGGCGGCAAAGACCATCTCCATTTTGAAACCGTCCTCATATCCGGCTTCGGCCAGCAGCGCCTTGGCTTTCTCCGGATCGTATTCATAGGCGGTGACATCCTGTTCGCAGCCGAATTGCGCCGGGTTGCATGGGGTGTTGAGAACCTCGGACGCGCCGCCTGCGAAAGCGTCGACAATCGCGCCGCGGTTTGTGGCGTGGATAAGCGCCTGACGCACACGTTTGTCTGCAATCGGCGTGTCGCCATCCATCGCCTCGGGGGCGAAACCGACATAGCCGATGCGCATGATCGGTGCGCTGATGATCTGCACACGGCCTTCGAGACGCGACGCCTGATCCGGCGGAGTACGCCAGATCCAGTCCAGCGACCCCGACATCAACTCGGCGTATTGTGTGTTCATCTCGGGTATGGTGCGCACAGAGATCTTGTCGATGGTGGCACCGGATTTGGGGCTGCCTTCATAGTGATCCTCAAAGCGCTCCATCTCGTAGCGGATGCCCGGCTCTTGGCTCACCAGCTTGTAGGGGCCGGTGCCGATCGGCGTGGCGGCCATACCCGCAGACCCGTTTTCCGCAAAGAAGGCGTGCGGATAGATCGGCAGTGCATCCGCCAGCATCTCTACCGCACCGGCAAAGGGCTTGGACATATTAATGCGGACTTTATAGTCATCCAGCTTCTCGACACTGTCGATCCAGTCGACCGAGATGGAATAGCGGGTGCCGTATTCCGGGGTGATCACGGTGTTGAGCGTTTCAACCACGTCATCAGCGGTGAAATCGGCGCCGTTGTGGAATTTGACCCCTTGGCGCAGGGTGAACTCCATCGTCAGCGGGCCGGTAAATTCCCAGGATTCCGCCAGCGCGGGGACGATCTCTCCGGTGTCGAGGTTCTTGTAGAGCAACCCGTCATAGATGTGCCGCGCGAGGATCAGACCCTGACGACCGGCGATTTTATAGGTATCCAGCGGCTCTGGCTCGGCGGCGAAAGCGACGTTGAGCGTATTGGACGCCTTGTCGGCGATGGCGGGTGTGCCCAGTGTCAGCGCTGTGCTGGCAGCAAGGACGGCCAATGTAGTGAGGCCCTTTATGGAGAATGTCTGTGTCATGGATCTCTCTGTCGGTTGAGTGAAGGGAAGGTGTTTTGCGCCGGTTATCCGGTTCTATGCGGGCTGCTTTGCGCCCCGCGTTATTTCAGCCAGTGTTTCGCCAGCACGCAGCCGTGCGAGGATTGTAATCTCGGCCGCCTGCATTTTTCGGGCGCGCGCGGCGTGGGTTTCAGCCTGATCTTTGTCCAGCACGGCAACCCCGTTTTCGTCGGCCAGAATAATGTCGCCGGGCCGGACTGAGACGCCGCCACACCCCACGGTCACGTTGAAGTCGCCGCCAAGCCCACGCGGCTTGGTCGTGATGGGGGACCGTCCACGGCACCAGACTGGAAAGTCTTCTTCCTCTATGGCGGAGCGGTCGGTGACAAAGCCGTCGATCACCGCCCCCACCACGCCGCGTGCCTTGGCGGCAGCGGTCGTGACTGCCCCCCAACAGGCATGGCGCAGATCACCACAACGGTCGATAACGATGACCTGTCCGGGTTGTGCAGCGGACAGCGCCTCGGTCAGCATCGCGCCATCATCGCCAAGCATACGCACGGTCAGCGCGGGGCCAAAAACAGTTCGATGCGGCAACAGCCCCTGCAGCGCGGGGGACATGAAACCGGATTCAAGAAAATGCCCCAGCGTCGCTGTTTCGATATCCGAAAGATCGATTTGAAATGTCATGCCCTGTCCTGTCGCCTGATGTGTAAGAAAGGATGGCGACGGGAGAGCGGCAGGGTCAAATAGCCGGAGATTATGGCTCGCATAATCTCCGGCTAGAAAGCGGCGATCAGATCGCGGCGGTCACGAGAAATTCTACCTTGTAGTCCGGTGTCGCCAACTTGGCCTCACCACAAGCGCGCGCCGCCGGGTTGGCAGGGTCAATCCACGCATCATAGACTGCGTTCATATCCTGGAAATCGGCCATGTCAGCAAGCCAGATGGTGACCTGCAGCAGCTTGGATTTATCGCTGCCTGCCTCTGCCAGCAAGCGGTCGATCGCGTCCAGACAATCTTGGGTCTGGGTCGCGACATCGGCGCCGGCGGTGCCGACCTGACCGGCAAGGTAAACGGTGTTATTGTGAACGACGGCCTGGCTCATGCGGGGGCCGGGGTGCAAACGAGTGATGGTCATGTTTTGTGCTTTCTGATGAAATGAGTGGCAAGCTTAGCCGAACCTGCCCCACGCGCACAGTTGCACACCATAGTCACAGTCAATTTTAGGCATTCGCGTTGACTATGTGATAGGTGATGAAAAATAGGAAACTCTACTCAGACCCAAGCAAGAAACGAATCATCCGCATGAACGCTTTGCCGCAATCCGATCTGAACTGGAACCTTCTGCGCATGTTTTACATGATTGCGAAGGAGGAAAGCATCACGAAGGCCGCAAAACGGCTGAGCCTGAGCCAGCCTTCGGTGAGCAATGCGTTGCAAAAGCTCGAAGCGCAACTGGGGTGCCAGCTTGTCTTTCGCGACAGCCGCCACTTCGAACTGACAACCCGTGGCGACAAGATTTTTCAGGAATGCCGCGAGATCTTTCACAGTGCCGAACGGATCAATCTTCTGGTCCGCGACGCCGAAGAAGAGGAACGCGGGCAGGTCCGCTATCAGATTATCAGCAATCTGATGTCACCGATGATGGACGAATTGCTGCGGCTTTATCATCAGCGTTATCCTTCCGTGGCCTTCCAAAGTGAGGTCCAGAACAGTCAGGCGATCGTGCGCTCGATCCAGCAGGGGCGTGGCACGATCGGGTTCTGCCTATTGGCCGCCCCCTTGGTCAACCTGCCCTCGATCCGTCTGTTTCGCGAGGAGTTCTGTGTCTTCTGCGGGGCCGAGCATCCGCTGTTCGGGCAGGAAAGCGTCGCGCTCCGCGATCTTCAGCGCGAGCCCTTTATCAGCTTTGCCTGCGCCACCGAAGGCATGGGGCTGGAGCCGATGTCGGTCCTGCGCGAAGGCACACGGCTTGGCAATCGCATCAACGGGCTAAGCACCAACATCGAAGAGGTCCGAAGAATGATCGTGGCGGGTATGGGCATTGGCATCCTGCCCCTCATGGCCGCGCAGGACGACATCAGGCGCGGCGACCTGTGGCCCATCAAGATTACAGATGAAACGATTGGGGCCGACGTCTATCTGGTGCACGCCCCGAGAGAAAAGCTATCTCCCTCGGAGCAGAAATTTGTGGATATCGCGCAAGAGCTGCTGGCGATTTACCCCAATATGGTGTGATCGCTTGCCATTGTCGCCGCTGCCAGATCCTGAAGCGCCATGCCCGCGGATTTGAAAACGGTGCGGGCACTGTCATCGCGACGGCCGGGATGGGCACCCTGACACAATTCGGCCAGGTCAGCGCGAATATGCTCTGGCGTGATCTGCCCCGCTTCCAATGGCTGCGACAGATCCCCCGCAAGCGATGCCCCTGCCCGCAGATCGACAAAAACCTCGGCCTGCAGGATCGCCTGATCGTCGCTTTCACGCATGTCGCCCTTGAATGCTCCGATCAGATCAAGGTGGCTGCCGGGTTTGAGCCAGTCCCCCTGGATGATGGGCCTGATCGAGGCCGTAACCGTGCTGACCACATCCGCCGCGCGACACGCTGTTTCAAGGTCGTCGACGGCCCGAGCGGGCAGACCCTGCTCCCCAAGCGTTGAGGCAATCGCCGCAGCCTTTTCACCGCTGCGCCCCCAGATTGAAACCGAGGTGTAGGCCCGCACCGCGCAATGTGCCGCTGCGACGGCGAGGGAAAGCTGCCCCGTACCGACGATCAATAAATCACGCGCATCCCTGCGCGCCAGTAGATCCGCCGCCAGTGCCGACGCCGCCGCCGTGCGCCGCGCGGTCAGTGTATCACCGTCCAGTGCGGCCTGCATTTGCCCGGTTTCCCCATCGAACAGCAGATAGCCCGCATTGATCGTCGGGCGGCCCTTGGCGGCGTTTTCGGGAAAGAAGGTCACCACCTTGACGCCAATGCTTTCACCGGGAACCCAGGCGGGCATGATCAGCAAAGATGCCTCGGTGCCGTCCGGCTGCTCAATCGTCAAAACCTGCCGGTCCGGTGCCTGCACCGCCTTGCCGCGATACCAGTCGCGCAACTGGCCGATCAGATCGGGCCAATCCAGCGCGGTTTCAAGCGCCTCGTGTCCGATCAATGCGCTCATCGATCAGCCCGTTTGACGACGGCATGCAGCAGAATATTTAGCCCGGCGACGAAATCCTCTGGTGTGCAGTTTTCTTCATTGTTGTGGGTGATGCCGTTTTCGCAAGGCGCAAAGATCATCGCCGTCGGGCAATGGGTGGCAAGGAAATAGGCGTCGTGACCTGCCTGGCTTTCGATATCACGCCAGTTGAAGCCCATGCGGATAGCCTCGTCGCGGATGCCGTCGATCATCTCGTGGTCAAAGATGTCGCCGCCCCATTCCCATTCATCCTCGATCACGGCCTCACACCCACACCGTGCGGCGGATTCGAACAGGGCCCGGCGCATCTTTTCGGCCATGGCGCGGGTGGTGATGGGATCGGGGTGGCGCACGTCACAAACGGCTTCGGCTGTGTCGGACAGGATCCCCGGCTTGTTGGGCCAAGCGGTCAACCGCGCGGCGGTGGCCTTGCCGTCATGCACCGCGAAATCCCAGCCGATGTCATCCACCGCGGTCAGCCAGCGCGCCCCCGCCGCCAGCGCGTTCTTGCGCAGGTCCATCGGCGTTGGTCCGGTGTGCGAGGTCTGCCCCTTGAACGACGCCCGCATCCCGCGCACCGGGTAGCCGCCGGTGACAATGCCGACCTGCCGCTTCTCGGCGTCAAGGATCGGCCCTTGTTCAATATGCAGCTCGAAATAGGCGTCGATCTCGCCGGCCTTGCAAACGCGTTCGCCGTTATAGCCGATGCGCTCAAGCTCATCACCGAAGCGCGCGCCATCATCGCCGATCAGATCATGCACCCAGTCGATGTCATATTTCCCAACGAAACAGCCCGAGGCGACCATCGGAGGAGAGAACCGCGCGCCTTCCTCGTTGGTCCAGTCGACCACCACGATGGGGCGTTTGGTGACATGGCCCGCATCGTTCAGGCAGCGGATCACCTCGAGCCCGGCCAGCACGCCGGCGATCCCGTCGAACCGCCCGCCATTGATCTGGGTATCAAGGTGACTGCCAATCAGGATCGGCGGCAGATCGTTGTCGCTGCCGTCGCGACGGCCAAAGATATTGCCGGCGGCATCCACTTCAACGGTCAAACCGGCCTCTTCACACCAGGACCGGAACAGATCGCGCATGTCCCGGTCGGCATCGCCAAGCGTCAGGCGCGACAGCCCGCCGGGGCGGCCTTTACCGATCTCGCCGGAGGCTTCGATGGTGGACCAGAAACGGTCAAGATCGACACGGGTATCGGGGGTAATCGACATGGAAACCTTCTTTCTTTCGAGGGCCGGGATCAAAACAGGATGCCCGGAAGTTCGGTAATCAGTGCAGGGAAGAGGACGAGAAGCAGCAGCACGCCGACCATCACGCCAAGGAACGGGATCAAGTATTTGAACGACGCGCTGAGCGGGGTTTCACCCACCCGACAGGCGGCCATGAGGTCGATCCCCAACGGGGGCGTATTGGCACCAATGGCGAGGTTGATGGTCAGCAGGATGCCGAAGTAAACCGGATCGATGCCGTAGTGGCCAAGGATCGGCAGGAACACCGGCGCAAGGATCAGGATGATCGCGATGCTTTCCATGAAAGTGCCAAGGATCAACAGGACCGCCATCATCATCAGCAAGGCGACAGTGCCGCTTTGCGTGGCCTGCGTAATACCGTTGACCGCCATCTGCGGCACTTGCTCGGCCGCGAGGATCCAGCCAAAGACCGAGGCCGAAGCGATCACCAGCAGGATCACCCCTGTCATCTCGGTGGTTTCCCGCAACAGTCGCATCAGGGTGGAAAGTGACAGCGCGCGATAGACGAAAACGCCGATGAAAAGCGCATAGGCCACGCCGATGCCCGCAGCTTCGGTCGGGGTGAAGATGCCAAGGCGAATGCCCCCCACAATGATGATCGGTGCCAGCATCGCCAGGATCGAGCCCTTGGCGGCACGTCCCAGCTCACCCCAGGAAAACGGCTCTCCGCCCTGCCATCCGTTGCGGCGCGAAATCCACCACGCCACCAGCATGAGGCCGAGGCCCAGCAGGATGCCGGGGATGATCGCAGCCACGAAAAGCTGGCCGATCGAACTGTTGGTGGCGGTGCCGTAGACAATCAGCACGATTGACGGCGGGATAACGGTACCAAGCGAACCAGCACAGCCCAAGGCAGAGGCTGAAAAGCCGGGGGCATAGCCCTGATCCTTCATCGCGGGCAGCATCATCGTGCCAATGGCCACCACGTCGGCCACGCCGGAGCCGGAAAGCGACCCGAACATCATACAGGCGATGATCATCACCATCGCCAACCCGCCGGTGCGCCGCCCGATAAGGGCCGAACACAGCGCGATGATCCGCGGCGCAAGCCCGCCGTGGACCATCAGCAGACCCGCCAGCAGGAACAGCGGAATAGCCAGCAGTGTAAAGCTGTTGATCCCCGCCACCGCGCGCTGCGCCACAACGATCAGGGGCGCGGCATCGGCGATCACCAAATAAAACATCGATGACAGACCAAGCGCCACGGCAATGGGCGCATCCAGCAGCACCAAGAGGACGAAGACGACAAGAAGCAAAGCAAGCGCGAGGCTCATGCGCGGCCCCCTTTCAGGATCAGGCCCAGCAGTGCAACGCCGCAGCAAACGGGGAGTGAAAGGTAGAAAAGCCCCACCGGCAGCGAGAGCGCGGTGGTCTGATGCGCCCATGTGATCTGGGTCAGCTTCCAGCCGGTCCAGATGAACACCGCAAGAAAAACAAAGCTCGCCAGCCATGCCAGAACGGCAAAAACCCGGCGCAGCGGTGCGGGCATGGTCACCAGGTCAAGCAACCCCGCACGGAAATGCGTGCCCCGCACAAACCCCGAAATGGCCCCCACAAAGGTCAGCCAGACCAGCGCCATGCGGGGCAGTTCCTCGGCCCAACGAGGGGTCGATGAGAACAGGTAGCGCGAGATCACGACATAGACGACCATCGCCGCAAACCCCGCCACCAGCGCCGCACCAACCCAGCGGGCCGCGCGGTCGATAAGAATGGCCGCCCGCAGCGACCCGTTCCCGAAAGTCATGGTTTCAAAAATCCTTCTGGGCCGCGGCAGAGCATGCATTCGTCACAATAGGCCGCGACGACGACCCATTCGTCCGAAATTACCTCGACCGTGTGGTCAAGCCCCGGTGGCAGGCGCATGGCGGTGCCTTCGGTCATGTGGTATTCCTCGCCCCCTGCCCGCAGGATCGCCTCGCCCTTCAGCGTCAGCGTAACCTCGTCGCGGGGATGGCTGTGCGCGGTAGACTTCGCGCCTTTCTTACCGGTGGTCACCGAAAGCTTGATAAAGCCCTCGCCGCGTTGAGCCGGGGAAAACAGCACCTTTTGTGTGAAGTCGTAAAGTTGCACCGGCTCGACCGATGCAACTTGTGTCATTTCAGGCCGCAAAGTCATTTGCGGTACTGGTCCAGGATGGTCAGAAGCTCTTCGCCATATACGTCCTTCTGGCTTTCCCAGATCGGTGCGACCGCTTCGATAAAGGCGGCTTTGTCGACCTCGTTGAACTGCATGCCTTCTGCTTCCAGTTGGGCGATCAGCTTGTCATTGGCGGCGGCAACCATGTCGCGCTGTTTCAGGCCCCAGGATGTGGCGGCTTCCATGACGATGGCCTGATCCTCGGGAGAGATCTTGTCCCAGACGGATTTCGACATGGTCAGCGTGGCAGCGCCCCAGATGTGTTCAGACAGCGAGACGTATTTCTGCACTTCGAAGAAGGACGCGGAATAGATGATCGCCAGCGGGTTTTCCTGCGCATCAAACAGCCCCTGTTGCAGCGCGGAGTATAGCTCACCAAACGACAGGGGTGCCGGTTCTGCGCCCAGACCTTCGAATGTTGCCAAGCGCACTTTGTCGGGCGTGACACGGATTTTCAGACCGGCGAGGTCTTCGGGCTTTTCAACGGGGCGGACGTTGTTGGTGATGTTGCGGAAACCGTTTTCCCACCAGCCCAGAACCTTGATCCCCTTGCCATCGAGCATATCGGCCAGCGCAACGCCCAGATCGCCATCAAGCGCGGCAAAAGCCTGATCGCGCGCGCCCCAAGCATAGGGCATCTCGATGATGCCCATGCGCGGCTCTATCCCCTGGAACGACCCGGAACCGATCAGCCCGGCCTGCACCGACCCGAATTGCAGCCCCTCAATCACTTCCTTTTCGCTGCCAAGCTGCCCGGAGGGGAAAACCTTGATCGAAACGCGACCTTCTGTGCGGTTGTTGACCTCTTCGGCGAAACCAGTGGCGGCAACGTGCCAGCTGTGGCTTTCCGGCAGAACGTGGCCAAGACGGATCGACACGTCATCAGCCAGGGCCGCAAGCGGCGCAAAGGCCATAAGGCTGGCCGCCAGCAGGCCGCCTTTGATCAATGTGGTGGGGGATTTCATTTTGGACTCTCCTGTTGTGCATTATTTGGAACAGAAGAAATACGGATCGCCGTTTCTACGCAAATAGGCTGGACCTATAATTGAAAAAGCTTTCTTGAATGCTCAACGGTCTGACCACAGGACTGCACTTTCGCGCGGCGTGAAGGCTTGCCCACATCATGCGCGCCCGCTCATGGGTCGCCCTGCAAAGCGCACGACTAGTGGAAATCCCTGCTTGGGAACAAACGCTTGGCCTGATCGCGGGGATGCATGGCACGGGGTTGGGTGCGGGATCTTGGTGCGTCGTCGGCTTGGGGTTGCGTGATGCCTACCGCATCATCCATCGGATGGCCGAGACGGCTGAGATAGTGCGACACGTCTTCGATGGTATGCGCAATCACATGCACCACGATACCTTCGCGTTGTACATGCCCGGTGATGCGCAGCAAGCGCCCCGTCATCACCGCGCGGCGGAATTGTGCATAGACCTTTTTCCAGACCACCACATTTGACACACCTGTTTCATCCTCAAGCGTCAGGAAAACGACACCCGACGCCGTACCGGGCCGTTGCCGCGTGATCACCAGACCGCAGACAGAAATGGGCCTTTGTGCCATAGGCCCCAAAGGCACCTCGGGCAGCGCGTCATGAGCTGTCAGCCCCGTCATGGCCGGGCGCAACAGTTCCATCGGGTGGGCTTTCAGCGACAGGCGCATGGCCACGTAATCCTCGACCACTTCCTGCCCTAAATGCATTGCGGGCAAGGTGACGGGCTGTTCGGCAATGCCCTCGCCCTCGATCTTATCATTGAACAACGGCAAGGGCGCGTTGCCTTTGATCGCTTTTACCGCCCACAACGCGTCGCGTCGTCCCAAGCCAAGCCCTGCATAGGCGTCGGCTTCGGCCAAACGTTCCAGAACCGAGGGCGAAAGCCCTGCCCTTAACCACAAAGCTTCGGGATCGGGGTAGCCATTGCCACGCGCGGCAACGATCCACCCTGCATCCTCTTCACGAAAGCCTTTGATCTGGCGAAACCCCAATCGCAAAGCCAGTGCCCCGTCGCTGCGCTTTTCAAGCGTGTTGTCCCATTCGCTTGTGTTGACGCAGACGGGGCGCACTTCGATGTGATGCTCGCGGGCATCGCGCACGATCTGGGCGGGCGCATAAAACCCCATAGGCTGCGCATTCAGCAACCCGCAGGCAAAGGCTGCCGGATGGTGGCATTTCAGCCAGGCCGATACATAGGCAAGCATTGCAAAAGCAGCGGCATGGCTTTCAGGGAAACCGTATTCGCCAAAACCCTCAATCTGGGAAAAGCAATTCTCGGCGAAAGCTTTTTCATAGCCCCGCGCCAACATGCCATTGATGAATTTATCGCGAAGTTGGCCAATCGTACCCATCCGCCTGAAGGTCGCCATAGAACGGCGCAGCTGGTCTGCCTCGCTTGGCAGGAACCCGGCTGCGACGACAGCGATCTGCATGGCTTGTTCCTGGAACAATGGCACGCCAAGCGTTTTGCCCAGCACGTCTTCCAGCTCTTTCGAGGGGAAAACCACGGCTTCGTTCCCCTGCCTGCGATTGATATAGGGGTGTACCATGCCGCCCTGAATGGGGCCGGGGCGCACAATCGCCACCTCGATCACCAAATCATATAATTCACGGGGCTTCATCCGCGGCAGAAAGTTCATCTGCGCGCGGCTTTCCACCTGAAACACACCAATGGCATCCGCAACGCACAGCATGTCATAGGTTTGCGCATCATCTTGGGGTATGCTGGCGATGCTGTATTCTTTGCCCCCATGTTGCGCGATCATATCAAAGCTTTTGCGGATACAGGTGAGCATCCCAAGCGACAGGATATCGACCTTCAGAATATTCAGAGCGTCGATATCATCCTTGTCCCATTCGATGATCGTGCGGTCATCCATCGCGGCGTTTTCGATAGGGCAAAGCTCATCCAATCGCCCTTTGGTGATGACAAACCCGCCGACATGCTGGCTCAGATGTCGCGGAAACCCGATGATTTCACCAATCAGCTTGATGGTCAGCGCCAGACGCGGTTCCGATAGATCAAGCCCCAGTTGTTTAACGCGCTCGGGGTCCGGCCCGCCATTGCTGGTGCCCCAGATTTGCCCAGAGAGATTGGCCGTGACATCCTTGGACAAGCCCATAACTTTGCCCACCTCAGAGATCGCCGCGCGCGAGCGGAAATGGATCACCGTGGCGCAAAGCCCGGCGCGGTGCCGGCCGTATTTGGCGTAGATATGCTGGATGACCTCTTCGCGGCGTTCATGTTCGAAATCGACGTCGATATCCGGCGGCTCTCCGCGATGTTCTGACACAAAGCGTTCCACCACCATGGTAATCGTCTCGGGGCTGACGTCGGTGATGCCCAACAGATAGCACAAGATCGAATTGGCCGCGGACCCCCGCCCTTGACACAAGATCCCCTTGGAGCGCGCGAATTGAACGATGTCATGCACCGTGAGGAAATAGGCCGGAAAATCGAGCGTCTTGACCAACGCCAGTTCTTTTTCCATTTGCGCAATGGCCCGCGCGGGTGCCCCCTTGGGATAGCGGACCTTCAGCCCCTCGGACGCCAACCGCGCCAAACGGTCCTGGGGCGTTTCATTGTCTGCGATCTCGTCCGGGTAATCATAGCTGAGTTCGGACAGGCAAAAGCTGGATCTGGCCGCGATCTGTGTCGTGCGGCGCAAGGCCGCCGGGTGACGGGCGAACAGGCGTTTCATGTCAGCTTCGGGCTTGAGGCGTTTTTCAGCGTTGGGTAAGGCACGCGTACCGATTTGATCGATCGTAATATTGTGGCGCAGGCAGGTCAGAACATCAGCCAACTGCCGTCGCGCACCGTGGTGCATCAACACATCCCCCACGGCCACCATCGGCGCTGCGGTGCGATGCGCGAGGGTGGCGCAGGCATCAAAATAGCGTTGATCACTGCCATCATAGCGCGGCGCGACACCGATAAAGACATCCGCAGGAAAGTGTTTTTTCAGCGTCGCAATATCGGGCTGGCTGGCTTTTAGGGACGCTTGCGGCACGGCAATCAAGCTCATGCCCGCACAGCCTTGAACCAGATCGGGCAGGTCCAGATAGCAGGCCCCTTTGGGGGCACGTCGTTTGCCAAGGGTCAATAACCGCGTCAACCGCGCATAGGCTTCACGGTCGTGGGGCAATGCGACCCAATGGGTATCGCTATCGCGCAAGATCAGCCGCGCCCCGATAACAAGCCTTGGCAAAGGCGCATCAGCCGCCAACTCGCGACGAAGCTCTTTCAGAGCGGAATAGGCCCGAACGACCCCGGCCAGTGAATTATGGTCTGTGATGGCCAAGGCGTTCAGCCCCAACTCGGCCGCCCGAGAGACTAATTCCTCTGGGTGGGATGCCCCCCGCAGGAACGTAAAATTAGACGTGCAACACAGTTCCGCATAGCCGGGATCCAGAGAGGGGTTTCGCGCCTTCATGGAAATTCACCCTGCACAAACCAGTTCGGATTTTGCGGCGTATAAAACAACCACAACCGCCGGCCCTGCGTTGTGTCCACTTTCCAATAATCCCGCACACCTGACCGCCAGTTGTCATTTGGCAACCACCATTCAGGGGCGATACGTTCAGGCCCTGTCGCCCGCCCCGTGGTCAGCGACATCCGGCGCCAGCGAAACTGTGCGGGCGGCCGTGCCCCGCTAGCTGCGATAGGTTCCGGCGGGAACAGGCACAAAGGGCGCGGCCGCAGAGTGGACCATGATCCCGTGGCGGTACTGTAGGCCGCTGGTACGATTTGAAAGCTCCGCTCGGGGATATGGCTGTCTGCCGGTAGAAACCGTTGAATGTTTTCAAGCCCGATCCGGTTACCAAGACGGGTGATCAGATCCTCCAGCCCGTCAGGGCGCGCCGCCGTGGCCGCGGTGATTTGCGCGTCGGCAAGGTTTTCAACCTGCGTCGCTTCAAGCCGTAACTGGTCGATGCCAAAGCCCGCATCCACAGTCCGGATCCCCCGGTCAAAAAGGGGCAAAATACGCATTGCATCGCGCATTGGTGCAGCGAGACGCAGTTCGATTTGCTGCGCGCCCTGATCCACCCTCCGCATCGTTAACTGCAATCGCCGTGCCCCCATGGCCTGACGTTTCAAATTGTCACAAAGCTGATCCAGCAACCTTTTCGTGCCCGCCATCACATCAGCGCTCAGCCCAATCGGCTCGGGTAAAGTCATGCGCACAGCATAGTGCGGTGCCTCGCCAATCGGTGTGATCGTCTCGTCCTGGGTGCCCATTGCCTGATCCAGTCGCAACATGACATGCGGCCCGAAACGACGCGCGATTGTCATGCGGGGCAAAGCCAATAGGTCCGAGATTTTCCGCAGACCAAGCCGCTGCAACGCCGTGTCAGTTTTCTCGTCAAGACGCAGCGCAGCAACGGGCAATGCAGTGATATCCGCATCGGGCTTGCGGGCATAATGCGTGCGCGCCCAAGCTGCCCCGCGGGTATCGGCCGCCGCGATACGCCCGGTCAGCCCCGCACGCGCTAGGCGGTGACGCATATCATCCAGCATTTCCGCCTCACCGCCAAACAGATGCACTGACCCGGTGATGTTCAGGACCAAACCATCCCTCCCATCCACCCCCACCCAAGGGCAGTATCGTTTGCTCCACCGGGCAAGTGATTGCAAAAACCGCGCGTCCTCTTGGGGGTTGGCTGCTGCGCTGTAAAGCTCGGGGCAATAGGCACGGGCATCTGACAACCCCATGCCACGATGCAACCCCTGCGCCTCTGCCGCTTGGTTCAAACAGTAGATGCGGTCGGTATTTTTCGCGTGTTGCACCAGCGCGAAAGGGCGATCGCTATTGGCGGCCTCACGCGTCCGCGCGCGCAGCACCCTATCGCTGGGCAGTCGGGGAAACCACACTGATGCGACGCGTTTGCGCATTCCACTTCACAGTCCAAGCCGCCAATGTTCCTGATTTGTTCTTTATAAGTTTCCAATTTTGCAGAGTCGAGTCCTCCGCTGTGTTGCCCTCGTCAAAAACAGGGGTGCAGTGCCATCTGGTCTGCGCAGCATTGTTCCCCATTCCTTCCGGCAAAATGCAAAGCCCTGTGGCGTTGCCTTCTTGCGCAGCCAGTTGCAAACGCCGCCCTTCCGTCAACCCAATGGGCTGTGTGAGCTCTGCGATCACCACTGCCACATGCCCCGACCGTAACGCCTCCTCGGTCGAGGCGAGCACATCGATATGACGCGGCGCCTGCGCGATCAGCAGTTGCGATGGATCAAGATAAGCCGCGCCCCCCACCGGATTGATCTGCGTGCCGTGCCATGCCTCACGCACCCAAAGCGCGGCCCCGCCATTCGCGCCACAGACCTGACCGGCCAATGCATATGCAAAAGCATAGGCAGACGCCCCGCAAACCTCATGGGTGCGGGTATTCTTGAGCGGAAAGTGAGATTCGAACTGGGCCATGGCTCAGATCATACAAGACGGAACAAAAGATGCACATTGAAGACATCTTGACCCGCCACTGAACTTTGATCCGTCTAGAACCAGCGCCCGCTTGGGCGATACGCCGCTTGCGGGCGTTTCCTATAACGTATTTTGTATTTGGTTGCGGGAGTAGGATTTGTACCTACGACCTTCAGGTTATGAGCCTGACGAGCTACCGGGCTGCTCCATCCC
>NZ_DCAN01000020.1:0-159345 GCF_002311545.1 Sulfitobacter sp. UBA1132
CCGTCTAGCGCCCCGTGTCTGCATCTCTGCGTCTCCGGTAGAACGCTCTATAGACCTGTGATTTGGGGGCCGCAACAGCTTTTTTCAAAAAACTTCGTTTTTTTCGATTTTATTCGGAACCGCGCTGATATCGCGTGCTGCTGGCGCTGTGCCCCCATTCCGGCCCCTATGCCCCAAGCCGGCAGTAAAGCCCCGCGGCCAGCTTTGCGCGCTCTACCAGACTGTCGACTTCGATATGTTCGTTCAGCGTATGGAGCCCCTGCCCCCGGACCCCGATGGAATCGAGCGTGGGCAATCCGAGGTAACCGGTAAAGTTCCCGTCCGATCCGCCGCCTGCCGATTGGCCGGTCATCTCGAACCCCAGCTCGCGCGAGATGTCTTGCGCCACCCCCAGCATCGCCATCGTGCCGGGCTGGTCCGGTTCCCACACGGGGCGGGTCACACCGCGCGTGACCTCCATCACCACATTCCCCTGATCCGAGTTCAGCGCCATCATCTTGGCGATGCCCGCATCCAGTTGTTCCTGTGTCTTGGCCATCGACAGAACTTCGGCATCGCAGACCGAAGATACGCAGTTCACCCATTGGCCTGCGTTGAACACGCCCAACGAGAAGGTGCAGTCGTCGCTGGTCATGCCTTCGATCACGGCGACATGCTTTGCCATTTCGGCAATCGCCGACACGCCATCCTTCAGCGCCCATCCCGCGTGGCTGGGTTTGCCGCGGGTTTGCAGGTTGAACCGCGCGATGGCATAGCGCCCGATCACCGCGCCGCCGTCGGGGCAGGCAGGTTCGGGCACAAGGATATATTTATGGCGCTTGGCCTCGGCCTCGATCAGCGCGCGGGTCGACGGTGTGCCGACCTCTTCATCCGGCGTGAACAACACGGTGACGGGCAGCGGAGTTTCGACCCCGGCGGCCAGCAATTTGCGCAGCGCTTCAAGGAAGACATAATTGCCGCCCTTCATATCCATCAGCCCGGGGCCATAGCAGATACCGCCCTCGCGACGGAACGGCAGCTTATGCAGCGTGCCCACTGGGTGCACCGTATCCATATGCCCCAAGAGCAGAATACCCCCCTCACCCGCACGGGGGTGGGGCATGGTGGCACGCACGCTGTCGCCGAACCCCATCCGGCCCGGGATCCGTTCAACCCGCGCGCCCAAGGCCGCCAAATCATGCTGCACCAGATCCATCATCCGGTTCACGGCCCCCGCGTCAAAGGTCGGGCTTTCGGTTTCGATCCAGGGGCGCAGCCCTGCGATCATCTCGTCCGTGTCAAACGGCAGCTCAAGCGGATTGGTCATGTCGGGTCTCCTCCCTAGTGCGATGCCGTGATCTGCGGCGCCGCCAGACGTTTTTGATGATAGCGTAACTTCAGGCCTTGGGCAGACGTGTTTCCACGATGCGCGCATAGATCGATGCCCCCACGGGCAGCATCGCGTCATCCAGCACAAAGCCCGGATTATGCAGCGGAACATTTCCCGCGTGTCCGACACGGCAATAGGCACCGGGCACGACTTTCAGCATATCGGCAAAATCCTCTGATCCGGTGGCCTGCTCGGTCGATTCTGACGACAGGTCAGCGCCCACCACATCTGCGGCAGCTGCGACATAGGCAGTGGTCAGGTCGGGGTCGTTCATCAGCACGTCAAAGACATTGCGCAGGTCCACGTCAATCTCCACCCCGTAAGACAGCGCCATGCCCGCGCAGATATCGCGGATGCGCTGATCGGCGAGCTGGGACACATCGTCGTGGAAATAGCGGATGGTGCCGGCGATCGTCGCCGTATCGGGCACCACGTTATAGGCAGAGCCCGCATTGAACTTGGTCACCGACAGCACGATGGGCTTGGTGGGGATGATATTGCGGCTGGCGATGCTTTGCAGCTGTTGCACCAAAGCGGACCCGATAACGATCGGGTCTTTCGACTGATGCGGCGCGGCGGCGTGGCTGCCGGTGCCCTTGATCGTGATGTCGAAAAAGCTTGCCCCCGCCATCGCCGGCCCCGGCGTGACGGACACGACATTGGGTTCCGAATTCGGATCGTTGTGCATCCCGTAGATCTCGTCACAGGGGAAGCGTTCAAACAGCCCCTCGGCGATCATGCGGCGCGCACCGCCCAGACCTTCCTCGGCGGGTTGAAAGATCAGCACCACGGTGCCGTCAAAATCGCGAGTTTCCGCCAGATAGCGCGCGGCCCCCAGCAGCATCGTGGTATGGCCGTCGTGACCACAGGCATGCATCCGCCCCGGATTGGTCGAGGCATAGGCCACGCCCGAGGTTTCCTCGATCGGCAGCGCATCCATGTCGGCGCGCAGACCCACGCGGCGGTTGCCACCCCCCTGCCCCTTGATCAGCCCAACGACGCCGGTACCGCCGATGCCCTCATGTACCTCGTCCACCCCATAGGCGCGCAGCTGCGCCGCCACGATGCCCGAGGTCCGCACCTCTTCGAACCCCAACTCGGGGTGGGCGTGGAAATCCTGACGGATCGCGGTCAGATCGCTGGCAAAGGATTCGATCTTTGGAATGGTGGTCATAGGGTGGCTCCTGTCACGGGGGGCGTGCGGTCCAGCGCACGGAAGTTGGCGAAATCCCAATGCCGGCCGGGCGCGGCCTCGATCAGGTTGCGGGTGTAGTCATGGCGCGGCGCGGCAAGCACCTCGCCCGCGGGCCCATGTTCGACGACAACGCCTTTCTGCATCACCAGCACCTCGTCGCAAATCTGCGCTGCGACCCGCAGGTCATGGGTGATGAACAGCATCGCGATGCCGAATTTTTCCTGCACATCGTCCAGCAGATCAAGCACCTGCGCCTGCACGCTGACATCCAGCGCCGACACGGCCTCGTCCGCGACCAGCAGATCGGGTTTCATTGCAACGGCGCGCGCGATGGCGATCCGTTGGCGCTGCCCGCCCGAGAATTGATGCGGATAGCGGTCCAGCGCATCGCGCGGCAGGTCCACCAGCTCCATCAGTTCGGCGGCGTGCTCCATCGCATCGGCGCGGCTGGTGCCAAAGTTGATCGGCCCCTCGCACAGGCTGCGCGCCACGGTCCAGCGCGGGTTCAGCGACCGGTAAGGGTCTTGAAACACGATCTGGAAATGCTTGCGATGCGGCTGCAACTGACGGCGCGACAGCTTGGCGATCTCGGTCCCGGCAACAGTCACCTTTCCCGCCGTAGGGTCGATCAGCCGCATGATGGCGCGGGCCACGGTCGATTTCCCCGACCCGCTTTCGCCCACGATCCCAAGGGTGCGCCCCGGCTGGATGGTAAAGTTCACATCCTGCGCCGCCCGCACCCCTTGGCTGGCTTTGAAAAAGCCTCCCCCGCCATAGGTCATCTCTAGCCCGTCCACGGTGATCACATCCCGCGCCTCCGCCGGCGCCCGAGGGGCGCGCGGATCAAGGTTGGGCACCGCCTGCAACAGCTTGCGGGTGTAGTCTTCCTTGGGGGCCGTCAGCAGCTGCTGGATCGGCGCGCTTTCAACGATGCGGCCCTTCTGCATGACGCTGACGGTATCCGCGATCTCGGCCACTACGCCCATGTCATGGGTGATGAACAGCACCGCCGTGCCATGGCGTTCCTGCATCTCTGAAATCAGCTTGAGGATCTGCAACTGCGTCGTCACATCCAGCGCCGTCGTCGGCTCGTCCGCGATCAACAGATCAGGGTCAAGGATCAACGCCATCGCGATCATGATCCGTTGCCGTTGCCCGCCTGAGAGCTGATGCGGGAAAGCGGCATAGATACGTTCCACATCCGGCAGATGCACCTGCTCCATCATATCGATGGTGCGGGCCTTGGCTTCGGCGCGGGACAGATCGCTGTGCATGTTCAGCACTTCCTCGATCTGCTCGCCCACCCGCAAAACAGGGTTCAGCGCGGTCATCGGTTCCTGAAAGATCATCGCGATCCGCCGCGCCCGCAAGGCCCGCATCTGCGCCGGCTTGGCTTGGGTGATCTCGATCCCTTCCAGATCAATCGACCCGCCCTGAATTTCCAGCGCATCCTTGGGCAGCAGCCCCATAGCCGTCAGCGAGGTGACAGATTTGCCCGACCCGCTTTCGCCCACCAGACAATGGGTCTCGCCGGCGCGGATATCCAGATCGATCCCGCGCAACACCGGATCGGCCTTGGGCCGCCCCGCCAGTCCCACCGTCAGCCCGCGTATTTTCAGAACGCGTTTGGCATCGGTAAAGTCTTTGGACTTGAATTCCATCTCACACCTCCCGCTTTTTCATACGTGGATCAAGGATATCGCGGGCCGTGTCGCCCAACAGGTTGATCGCCAGAATACACAAAGACAGCATCAACCCCGGCCAGAAGATCAGCCCCGGCTTGATCTGGAAATAGCTTCGCCCCTCGGCCATGATATTCCCCCATGTGGGGATCTCGGTCGACACGCCCGCCCCCAGAAAGCTCAGGATCGCCTCGATCAGAATAGCAGAGGCGCAGATATAGGTGCCTTGCACGATCAACGGCGCAAAGGTGTTGGGCATCAGATGCTGCAACAAGACCTTGGGCATGGACGATCCAAGCGCGATCGCCGCCTCGACATAGGGTTCTTCGCGCGCAGTCAGCACCACCGACCGGACCAGCCGCACGACGCGGGGCACCTCCGGCACGGTGATCGCGATGATCACCGATGTGACGCTTGGCCCGTTCAGGGCCACCAGCGCAATCGCCAGCAGGATCGCGGGGATCGCCATCAGGCTGTCCATGATCCGCATGATGATACTGTCGGCCAGCCGGAAATACCCCGCGACCAGACCAATCAGCAGCCCCACGGCGACACTGACCACCGCCGCCCCGACACCGATCAGCAGCGACACGCGCCCCCCCGTCACGACGCGGCTAAAGATATCGCGGCCGTAAGGGTCCGTGCCCAGCAAGAAATCATCCGACGGCGGCTTCAGCCGCGCCATCGCATTCATCTCAAGCGGGTCATAGGGCACATAGTAAGGGGCCAGCACCGCCGCGAGGACAATCGCCACAAGGATCACCGCCGCAATCGTCGGACCTACGCCGATCCGCATCGCTTTGGGGACAGAGAATAAACCGGTCACAACTTGAAAGGCGCTGTGCCGAGAGCTTGGGATCTGCGTCATATCAGTACCGGATCCTTGGATCGAAGAATGAATAGGAAATGTCGATCAACAGATTGACCGTCACATAGATGCCCGCGGTCAGCAGGATCATCGCCTGAATAACCGGATAGTCGCGCGCCAGAATGGCATCGACTGTCAGCCGCCCGATCCCGGGGATGTTGAACACGCTCTCGGTCACCACCACGCCCGAGATCAGCAGCGCGAACCCCGTGCCGATGATGGTCAGGATCGGCACCGCCGCATTGCGCAGCGCATGGCGGAACAGCACGACATTCTCGCGCACCCCCTTGGCACGGGCGGTGCGGATATAATCCTCGCCCAACACTTCGAGCATCGACGCCCGCGTCATCCGCGCGATCAGCGCGATATAGATCGTTGCCAGCGTCAGCGACGGCAGGATCGCACGGCTAAAGAACGGCCCGATGCCATCGGTTGGCGATTTATAGCCCTGCACCGGCACCCATTTCAGGTCGATGGCGAAAATCTGGATCAGGATATAGCCGATCACAAAGACCGGCACGGAAAAGCCAAGCACCGAAAAAGACATCACGAGGAAATCCACCCAGGACCGGTGCCGCCACGCGGCAATCACCCCCATCGGCACGGCCAGAGCGACCGAGATCACAATCGTCATCAGCGCGATATTCAACGTCGGCCCCAAACGGTCGCCGATCATCCCCGCAACCGAGGTATTCGACAGCAGCGATGTGCCCAGATCACCGCGCAACAGCTGGCCCATCCATGTGCCGAACTGCACCAGCAGCGGGTCGTTCAGCCCCAGACTGTCACGGATACGTTCAAGCTGCGCAGGGGTGGCAGCATCACCGGCAAGGATCGCGGCAGGATCACCGGGCGTCAGCCGCAGCAAGAGAAACACAAAAATCGCAACGATCACCATCACCGGTATCGTGGCCAATATGCGCTTGAGGATATAGAAAAACATGCCGAAGGCTCCTTGCGGTCGTAGGGGTGAGAGGCGCACATCGCAGCGCGCCTCTCAAGGCAGATCACTCTGCCGCTTTGGTCATGTTCCAGAACACCGGCACCGGCGACGGGATCATGTCTTCGATATTGGACCGACGCGCCTGCGGGATGATGTATTCGCCCATCATCAGATAGTTCACGTTGTCCATCACATGCTCTTGAATACGCGTCGCGATCTCTTTCTTGGTCGCGTCGTCGCTGGCCGAGACATACTCGGTCCGCATGGCTTCGATCTCGGGGTCATCGGGCCAGCCGAACCAGCCATCATCGCCGCGACCGTTCAACATCACGTTGACCAGCGGGTCAGAGACTTCGGGCACCATCCAGTTGGTGAAGAACAGGTTCCACCCGCCCTCAGCCACAGGCGACTGCTGTGCGCGGCGTTGCACGACCGACTGCCAGTCCATCGACTGCATATCGACCTCGAACCCCGCCTCGCGCAGCGCTTGGGCTGCAACCACAGGCTGGTTGTTCAGGCTGATCACATCGGTCGGGGCCATCAGGACAATCGGCGTCCCGTCATAGCCCGCTTCTTCCAGCAGCTCCTTGGCACGCTCGGTATTCGCGCCACCGGTCAGCAAGTCTGATCCCGCCTCGTCTCCCAAGGGGGTAGAACAGCCAAAGATCGCGCCACAGACTTTGTAGTATTCAGGATCACCCTGCATCGTCGCCAGCATGGATTCCTGATCCAGCGCCGCCATCGCCGCCTGACGCACCAGCTTGTTGTCAAACGGCGCATGCAAGAAGTTCGGACGCCCGATGGTGACATAGCCCAGATCATCGCGTTTCTCGACGACGACATCCTCATTGCCCGACAGGATCGGCATCAGGTCGATCTGGACCTGCTCAAGATAGTCGATCTCCCCCGCCGAAAGCGCATTCAGCGCGGTCAGCGCATCGGGCATCGTGGTCCAGACAACCTTGTCCACATTCACGACCTTGCCGCCTGCCATCCAGGATGCGGGTTCGTCGCGCGGCACATAGTCGTCGAACTTTTCATAGGTGACCGACACGCCGGGCTCATAGGCATCCTGATCAAACACAAAGGGGCCGGAGCCGATGTATTCCGTGATCGTCTCATCGGCAGAGGTTTCGGCAACACGCGCCGGCATGATGAACGGCGGCACCGCGGATTGCTTGGAAATCACGTCGATCAGCGGACCAAAGGGCTTGGTCAGCGTCCAGACAACCGTTTTGTCATCGGTCGCCTCAAGGCTTTCGGTCACGTCAAAGATCAACTGCCCGCCGCTGTCGCGCTTGCCCCAACGGGTCAGAGAGGCAACAACATCGGCGCCGGTCACAGGCGCGCCATCGTGGAACACCAGCCCGTCGCGCAGGGTGAACGTATAGACCAGCCCGTCGTCAGATGTTTCCCAGCTGGCCATCTGCGGCTGCGGGGTGAAATTCTCGTCCACCGCCGTCAGCACGTCATAGATCATATAGGCGTGGTCACGTGTGATGTGCGCCGTGGTGATCACCGGATCCAGCACCCGCAGGCCCGAGTGCATGACCGCCGTGATCGTGGTTTCTTCCTGCGCGAAGCTCGCGGCAGGCACCAGCAGCGCAGCCGTGGTCATCAGCGACGCCGCCAGCCCCCGGCTTTGTTTCAATGTGGGTCGTAAAGTCAGCATATCAATTTCCCATGTTGGTTGTGGTCATTGTTATATTTGGACACCGCCGGTTGATCCGCCGGTATCGGGGCGTGCAGCAGCCGCACGCGCGGCCCCGAAAACGGGACCGTTAGGAGAAAGCCGCAACCCCTCACGCAACCGCGTAAAGGGCAGGTCTGCGGGGTCGAACGGCATGGGGCCGGGGGCACGCGCGACAATAATCTCGCGCGCACTCGGGGTGAAATCGGCCCGAAAATGGGTAGAGCTTTTGACGACAAGGATTTTCTGCGTCTCTGGTGCGATCCCGACAAAGCGGAACATCTCGCGGTCGGCCATCTGCGCAATCCGCGTCGTGACGGCCACCCGCACGCCGCCGATGCGCAAACAGGCCGAGGGCCCCAGATCCAGCATCGTCCCACCGTAATATGGGCCGGTGGCTTTCACTTTGCCCTCCGACAGCATTTCGACAACGGCCTCGACCTCGACGGGGCTATCGTCGGGCAGACCGGGGTGCCCGCCAATGCGAAAGACAGCGCACGCGCCCTCCCCCAACTCATGGGCTTGCGCGGCGGAATGCGGGTCTACGATCAGCCCGATCGCCGCGTCTTGGGCATCGGCATCGATCAAGGCCCGCAACATCCCCGTCGTGGCAGACACCCCACCCGCGCCGGGGTTGTCTTGGGTATCGGCAATCACCACAGGCCCCTGCCCTGCCCCTTTTGCCGCGCGCACCGCATAGGCAACCGCCGCGTCGGGGGTAAAAGTATCATTGTCGAACTCGGATTCGGCAGCGGCATAGGCATCCGCCACCGCATCTGCTGCGGCATCCGCTGCTGCTTGAGTCTCTGCATAGGCCACCGCCGTGGGGCCACAATCGGCAATATCCGCCGCCGGAAAGCCCATGAACAGCGACGCCGATAGTGCGCCTTGCGCCTCAATCCCTGTCAGGTTTTCATACAATCCCTTGGCGGGCTGCATATCCGTCGTCTGAAACGGGATCGGCACCAGATAGGACATGCGACGGAACGCTTTGGCCGGGCGCGTGCCGGTCTGCATCACATGATCCAACAACCGCGCTGCTGCGGCACCGGTATCGGCCATGTCGATGTGCGGATAGGTGCGGAATCCCGCCAGCACATCCACCGTGTTCACAAATTCTTCCGAGATATTGCCATGCAGGTCCAATGCGGCGGCAATCGGCACATCCGGCCCCACCAATGCGCGCACCTGACGGGCGATCTCGCCCTCCCCGTCATCGTGATGCGTTGCCACCATCGCGCCGTGCAAATCCAGAAACACACCATCCAACGGCCCTGCGGCACGTAGCCCGTCCAGAAGCTCGCCCAGAATAGTGTCGAACGCATCCTGCGTCACAGGTGCTGATGGAATAGCCCCCGCCCAAAGAACAGGCACCACATCCCAATCCGAATCCCCCGCGACCTTCAACGCACCGGTCATGCCAAGGTTCACTTCCTGAAAGGCGTCGATCATCGCGGGGCCACCCACCATAGGGACATAACCGCCACCGGCCTTGAAGGCCGCCATATCCGCAGGCTCGGGCGCAAAGGTATTGGTTTCATGAAGAAATCCGGCCATGGCGACACGCATCGGGGAACCCACCTTTAAATCTTGTATCGCTTCACAAGGTTGAATGTATTGCTTGGCGATACGGCTGTATTGCCATACGATGCTAGGCACTGACCTATCCTCGCGTCAACCCGGAGCGCTCAATGCCTGACCCCAAACGACCACATTCCTCTGTCGCGTCTAATTTTCAGGCAGATGCCGATAGGCTCTTTGTGCGCTCCGCCGCCCGCGCCATTCATGTGCTCAGCGCGTTTCACGAGGCCGACGGCCCGCTCAGCCTGTCAGACATCGCAAAAAAGGCAGAGATCGACCGATCTGCCGCGCAACGCCTAGTGCATACGCTCATGACATTGGGGCACATCCGGCGCAGCCCCGATGACCGCGGCTACCTGCCCGGATTGCGCTTGCTCGACCACACCCACGACACCCTGCGTCTGGACCCCGTGGTGCAAGTCGCCACCCCCGTTGTTCTTGAGATGCGTAAATCCATCAACGAACGGATCGACTTCAGCCTCTATGATGAAACCCGCGTGATCTATGCCCTGCGCATGCAAAGCAAACGCGAAACGTTTTACGCCACGCTTGTGGGCCATAGCGTCCCCACCTATTGCACCGCAGGCGGCCGCGCGACCCTCTGCGCCCTGCCCCCGGAGGAAGCGCGCGAGATCATCAATCGCTTCCCGCTGCACAGCTATACCTCATATACCAACGTGGACCCCGACAGCATCATGAACAGTCTCGAACAGGCCCGTAGAGACGGTTTTGCGCAGGTGCAGAATGAATTTGTATTGGGCGAAATCGCCGTCGGCGTTCCGGTCGTCAACCGTCAGGGCCGTCCCTTGGGCGCCATCCACATCGCCGGGTCGCTTTCTGAATGGAGCGCCGAAGACTTCGCCCGCCGCGCGGCCCCCATCGCCCAAGAAGCCGCGCGCGCCATCAGCGGCAGTTTCTAGCCCTTGAATTCAATCCGCGCGACGGGCCCCAGCTCTGCCTCCACCGCAGTGACAAGCGGGCGCAGAAGATGTGTCTCTATATAGCGTTGCGCGAATTTGCTCGGGGTGCGCAGCTCAAGCACGCCCCCTTCGAACGCCACATATTCAAGCTGCGAGAACCACGCCTTGAACTGATCCGCGTTCTCCCGCGACAGGTTCACCATCGCACGTTGCCACGTGCCCGGCCCGCCCTGCGCGGGATCCGTCGCCTCAGATTTCGCGTAATCCGCCAGTTGCACCACCTTGACCGGCGTTTCACTGCGATACCGCTCTTTCATCCGCGCATCGTAATCCGGCCCGACCAGCGGCCAGCATGGCTCTGACAACCGCGCGATCTGCGCATAATTCAACCGATAGGCCGCCACCCTGCCCCGCACGCCGCCGCGCGTACAAATCAACAGCTGCGCATCCGTCAGACGCTTGATCTCGCGTTTCACCGTGCGTTCATTCACTGACCACATCCGCGCCAGATCTCGCTGGCCCACGCTGAGCTCGTCGGCGCGCCAATTATACCGCGAGGTCACCGCCGCGATCAGCCGCATCAACGAGGTCTGCAAGGTCGGTGATCCGTTCAACCCCGCCACGCTCAAAGCGGTCAAAAGGTCGTACTTGATCACCCCGGCTTCAGGGCCGGTCAGCCGCAATGGGTTCATGGTTTTGCCTACTCGATGTATCGTCTTATTTTTATCGGTCAGCTTCTTTGAGCCGATTCCGTTTATGCTTTCTACAAAGCTCTAAATCCCGTCTTCTGTCAACCCGCTGGGAAAAACAGGAATTACCCTTTTCCTTAATCCAAATTCAATTTGGTAAAGGTTAATAGGTTAAGGGGGACGCTAAGGTGTCACCATATCAGGGGATCGCTGTCACCAAAACAGCGTCATATGCCCCTTGCCTGTCACCAAAATCTCTTTGCCCCGCGTTAACCGCAGCGTAATAAACCCGTTCTTCAGGAACGGCGCGCGAATTTCGGGAAAATTAGGTTTTGCCAAATTGCCGAATTCGCGTTATTCGAAATTCGAGGCTTAAAAACGCGAGTAGATAGATGAGAAATCACAACGACCTTCTTAACATGAACGAGCGCAGCTTGGAACAACAGGCCGCCGTGCGCCGCGCCACCTTCTCCCCCGGAGAGATCAAGGCCCTGCGCCCCTTCTCCATCTGGGAGATCAGCCAGTTCATGTTCGACGTCCCCGCCGACACCCTGCGCAAGAAGCTGGCGGACGACCCGACCCTGCCCCAGGGGCTCACCGAGGAGGACGGCCGCCAGCGCTGGTTCAGCCTCGAAGAGATCAACGAACTGCGCCGCCGCGCCAAGTTCCGTGGCCGCAAGCTGCTGCCCGAACGCCCCCGGGGCCGTGCCATGCGCGTGGCCGTGTCGAACTTCAAAGGCGGCGTCGGGAAGACGGTCGTCGCACAACACCTCGCCCATGCAGCCGCCCTTGATGGCTACCGCGTGCTTTGCGTCGACTTCGACCCGCAAGCGACACTGACCCATTCGATGGGGCTGACCGAGGTCAAGGAAAGCCACACGGTCTGGGGCATCATGTGCCGCGACCTCTGCCGTGAATCCAACCGGATCATGGAAAGCTATGATGACCCCGATGACTGCCCCTACCCCGCCGCGGACGAATTGCCTGAAGACGTGCAATCCATCGGCGCGCAGCGGTTCCAGGAATTCATCCAGCCAACCTGCTGGCCCACGATCGACATCATCCCGTCCTGCGCCAACGCGGCATTCGTCGAATTCGCCTCGGCCCAATACCGCGCGCTCCACAAGGCATGGAGCTTTTTCGGCTGCGTCGCGCGCTACCTCGATGAACTGCCCGACGATCAATATGACATCATCATTTTCGACTGCCCGCCCGCCATCGGCTACCAGTCCCTAAACGCCGCGTTTGCGGCTGATATCCTCTATATCCCCTCGGGCCCGGGCTACTGGGAATATGACAGTACGACCAGCTATCTAGGGCAGCTTGGCGACGCGATGGCCGATATCTCGGAAGGGTTTGCAAGCCTCGCAGCGGACGCAGGCATTACGCTTCCTAAACAGTTTTCCGACATCCGTTTACTTATGACCCGTTTTGAATCCAACAATCCGTTGCACAGCGCCATGATCGACGCGTTCAAGAACGTCTTCGGCGCCGACGTCTGCGCCCACCCGATTGAAATGACCCGCGCGGTCGAACAATCGGGCCGGTTCCAGATGTCGGTTTACGAACAGGACTATCGCCAGATGACGCGCGAAACATGGAAACGGGCGCGGCAAAGTTTCGACCGTGCCTATGACGAGTTTTTGCAAACCGTGCTCGAAGCGTGGAAAGAAAACGGAAAACGTAAGGAGAAGGCAGAATGAGCAGTAAAAACAAATTCGGCTTCGCCCCGGTAGAAGCCCCCACATCCGGCAGCCGCCGCAACCGCCAGCCGGGCCCCATGGGCGCCGCCGTGCGGGACGTGGCCGAAAACCTAGCAGAGGCAACCGAAGCCAAAATCGAACAGCGCCGCCGCAACGCCGAAGATGCCAAGACTTTCCGGCAGGCCCAAGGCGAAGGCCGCGTGCTCTATCAGATCGACCTGTCGGAAATCTTCACCGACGATCTGCCGCGCGATCGCCTTGCGCTGGAAGAAGTCGCGCAGTCCGACGAGATGGAGGAGCTTAAATCCTCGATCCGCGAACGCGGGCAGCGCGAACCGGTCGAGGTCTATGTCGGGCCGAACGGGCGCTACCAGCTCAAGAAAGGCTGGCGCCGGTTCACCGCCCTGTCGCAATTGTTTTCCGAAACCAAGGACGACCGCTTTGGCACGATCACCGCGCGGGTAGAAGTGGGCGAGGATGACCGCATTTCGCGCTATGTGGATATGGTCGAAGAGAACGTCGTGCGCGAAGATCTGTCTTTTGCCGAGATGGCACAGGTGGCGATCACCGCCGCCAAGGACGACGCGGTAGAAGAGATCGACCCGGCAGAGCTGGTGACCCGTCTTTACAGCGCGCTGCACAAGACCAAGCGGTCTTACATCAAAAGCTTTGTCTTCCTTCTCTCTGCTTTGGATGGGAGCTTGCAGTGGCCCAAGGCCGTGCCGCGCAATCTGGGTGTCGATGTCGCGCGCGCGCTGCGCACACCTGATCAAGCGAGCGTCTTGCATGAGAAACTCTTGGATGCCTCGACACCGGACGAGCAGAATAAAATCCTCAAGGATTTTCTGACCACCTCGAACGAACCGACAGAGAAGTCCGCCTCCAAGGTGGAGCCAAAGCAGAAGTTCGAATTCTACGTCGGCCAGACCAAGGTCACCGCCCGCCACGGCGAATGCCGTTTGATGAGCGATATCGACTTTGCCACCATGCCCAAGAAGCAATTGGAAGAAGCCGTGCGCGCCTTTGAAGAGGTGCTCAGCAGCGGGCCGCGCATCCGGTAAGGGGTTACCCATGGGTAACCACTGCCCACCCGGTTACCCATGGGTAACCACCGCGCATCGGGTTACCCATGGGTAACCGGCAAGGGTAAATGAGGGGGGTAGCCGGGAAGGGGGCGCAGAAGCGTCCCCTTTTTTGCGCGTTGAAAGGCAAAGAGCGCAATTGCCCCATTTCCCAATAAAACAAGGGGTTTTCCGCGCGAATATCGGCTTAACGCTTTGATTCAAAACAGCTTTGCGGTTGAAAGATGCAGATTTCACCGTGATTCCGCCCTATCGGCACCAGAACCCGACGTTGACCCATGGACATCCCCTGAAACGCGGGATTAACGTGCGCCCATAGGGGAGGGCTGGCAGATGTCAGAAAGACCTTATCGACATATTTTTGATCTCGGGAGAAACATCATGGATCGTCGTTCATTTATTCGTGGCGCAGGCGTTGCGGGGGCAGGGGCCGTTGCTTCATCGCTGGCCGCACCCGCCGTCGCCCAAGGCAACATTACCTGGCGCATGGTCACCACCTGGCCGAAAAACTTCCCCGGTCTGGGTGTCGGCGCGCAGCGTCTGGCAGACCGCATCACCGCCGCTTCCGGTGGCCGCCTGACGGTCAAGGTTTTCTCGGCGGGCGAACTGGTGCCGCCGCTGCAGTCGCTGGACGCGGTCATCGACGGCACAGCCGAGATGAGCCACGGTGCCGCTTACTATTGGCAAAACAAATCGCCGGCGCTGTCCTTCTTTACCGGCGTTCCTTACGGCATGACCACGCCAGAACTGACAGCCTGGATGCGCTATATGGGCGGTCAGGAAATCTGGGACGAGATCTATGACCAGTTCGGCGTTCAGGGCTTCCTGTCGGGCAACACCGGCACGCAGACCGGCGGTTGGTTCCGCGACGAACTGACCAGCCTTGACGATGTCAAAGGCGTGCGCTTCCGGACCCCCGGCCTTGGCGGTCGCGTATGGGAGAAACTGGGCGCCACGGTCACCAACATGGCCGCGGGCGAGATCTTTCAGGCGCTGCAATCGGGCACGCTGGACGCGGCCGAATTCGTCGGCCCCTACAACGATCTGGCGCTCGGCTTCCATCAGGTTGCCAAGAACTACTACATGCCGTCCTTCGTTGAATCCGGCCTCGCGACCGAGCTTGTCGTCGACAAGAAGAAGTATCAGGAACTGCCCGAAGACCTGCAGGCGATCATCCGTGATGTAAGCCAGGCGGAATACGATCAGGTCGCGGCAGACTTCTATGCCAACGATCCACGCGCGCTGAAAACGCTGGTGGAAGAGCACGGCGTGACCGTCCGCAACTTCCCCGACGACATCATGGAAGCCGGTGCCAAAGCCTCGGTCGAGGTGGTCGAGGAACTGCGCAGCAGCGACGACCCGCTGGTCAAGAAAACCGCCGACAGCTTTGTCGAAGCGCTGAACCTTGTCCGCACCCGGACAGAGAACATCGACAGCCCCTACATTCAGGCGCGTCAGAGCTTCCTGAAATACTAAGTTCCGCCCGTCGGATACAGAAAAGGCCCGGTGGAAACACCGGGCCTTTTTGTTTGCTGGGGCAGGGGTGTTAGCCTGCGATCAGTTTGGGCAACCAGGTCACGATCTGCGGGAACATGAACAGGATCGCGATTGCCACCAGCTGCAGCATCACGAAGGGCAGGATGCCCTTGTAGATCGCGCTGGTGGGCAGGTCCGCCGGGGCGACGCCGCGCAGGTAGAACAGCGCAAAGCCGAAGGGCGGGGTCAGGAACGACGTTTGCAGGTTCACCCCCACAAGCACACCCAGCCAGATCGGATCGACATCCAGCATCAGCAGCACCGGTGCGGTGATCGGGATCACGATAAAGATGATCTCGAAGGTGTCGAGGATGAAGCCCAGGAAGAACATGATGATCATCACCACCGCCACCGCAGCGAGCGTCCCGCCCGGCAAGTTGCTGAGGAATTCATGCACCAGATTGTCGCCGCCCATCATGCGGAACACGACCGAAAAGACCGAGGCCCCGAGCAGGATCACAAAGACCATGCTGGTGATTGTGGCCGTCGATACCATCGTTTCCTTGAGCACGCCAAAGGACAGACGCCAGCGCAATGCGGCGAGGATCATGGCCCCGACGGCACCGACGGATGCGGCCTCTGTCGGGGTGGCGATGCCGCCCAGAATAGACCCTAACACGGCCAAAATCAGCGCCAGAGGCGGGACAAGCGCCACAAAGACCTCGCGCAGCAGCTTTGATTTCTCATCCGCTGGAACGGGGGTGGCCGGGCAGGATTTAGGGTCTGTTGCGGCTTTGAACAGCACATACCCGAGGTAGAGCGACACGAGCAGCAGCCCGGGCAGCAGGGCGCCGGCAAAGAGATCCCCGACAGAGACAGGCGTGGGGGCAAAGTTGCCCTTGGCCATCTGCACCTGCGAGTTGATGCCTGACAGCATATCGCCCATGAAAATCAACACGGTAGAGGGGGGGATGATCTGGCCCAAAGTGCCGCTGGCGCAGATCACGCCGGTGGCCAGTTTCGGGTCATAGCCCGCCCGCAGCATCGCGGGCAGCGAGATCAGCCCCATCGTCACCACGGTCGCGCCCACCACACCGGTAGAGGCCGCAAGCATCGCCCCGACCAGCACCACAGAGATCCCAAGCCCGCCGCGCATATTGCCGAACATCTTACCCATGGTGAGCAACAGTTGTTCCGCGATCTGGCTGCGTTCCAGCATCACCCCCATGAAGATGAACAGCGGCACGGCAACGAGCACTTCGTTCGTCATAAAGCCGATATATCGGTTGGGCAAAGACCCGAAGTTGGACGGGTCGAACACGCCCAAAGCCATGCCTACACCGCAGAATAGTAACGAAGTCCCGGCGAGGGTGAAGGCTACGGGGAAGCCCAGAAGCAAAAAGCCGATGACCCCAAAGAACATCAGCGCGGCGAGCATCTCGCCAATCATGATCGGGTCCATCAGGCGGCTCCCTCGGTGGTGGCGGGTTTGATGGCGTCCGGGCTGTATTGCATCGCGGCGGGCACAAGATCAGCCCTGCCACCAAGCACCAGAATGGACCGGATCGCCATGGCAATGCCTTGCGCCGCAATCAGGGCCGCAAAGACGATGATAAAGGTTTTGAGGATATAAAGCCCCGGCATCCCGCCTACATTGGCAGAGCCTTCGTGATAGCCCCATGCGCGCTGCACGAAGGGCATCGAATAGATGTAGACGATCCAGGTAAAGGGCAGCAGAAAGACGAACACCCCGATCAGGTCGGTGATCGCGCGGGTGCGCAGTTTGGCGGGACGGTAAAAGATATCGACGCGCACGTGATCGTCGCGCAGCAGGGCAAAGCCTGCCACCGCGGTGAACATCGCCCCGTTCAGCCAAATATAGAGATCCTGCATCCAGACGTAGCTGGTGGCAAAGAGGTATCTTTGTACCACTACGGTAAAGCAGACGACGACAATGGCCAGCGCGAGCCAGGAAAAGACTTTTCCGATAATCAGATTAACAGCGCAGATGAGGGATGCTACTCCAGCGAGAAAACGCACATTCCACCCTTTTCTATGGTTTCTATCGTTCTTAACGCATGTCAATCAAAGTGCCGCAGGGGAATGTCAAGCGGGGACAGTTGTTTTCAAGCAGCGGAAAATTGCGAATGTCTGTTCTGGCAAGTCGACCTAAGAGATACCTTTTGACTCGGGCCGCAACTTTAGGTTACGGATTCGCCATAGCGTGCGACGGTTAGTAAGTGCCCAGATCTAAAGATAATAAGTATAGATGTCAGCAACAGTTCAACTCATTCATAATGAAACCGGCACTCTTCTTAGAAGAGAGGAGGACAGGGCGGTTTTTTCGGTCACGGCACCTGATGACCTTGTTGTCAAAGTCCCGCTAAGGCCCGTCAGCGAGTCCGCGCGCGGCGGCATAAAACCGTTTCTGCACAAGCATTTTCCCATGGCACCGCATCGCGCGTTGTTTCGCGAGGTGAACCACGACATCACCATACGAATTCGCAGCTACCAGATGGGGCATGCGTCGCCGATCGCGTCCACCAATGGCATCATGCGCACCGATCACGGGTTGGGCCTTTTGATGCAACGTGTGGGGCCGGCGACAGGCGGGCTGGGGCTGACGCTGGATGAATTCATTGCACAGGACCTGCTGGATACGCCGGCGCTGAAAGCTTTGAACGACTTTTCCCGCGCGATGTTTGCGCTTGGGGTGGTTGCGCCGAACGTTGGCCCAAGAAACATCGTTTGGGGCGAGCAGGACGGGACGTGGCGACCGCTGATCGTGGACGGCTTTGGCGATCACAGCGTGACCAAGCTGCCGTCTTGGATACCGTTTCTGCGCCACTATGGATTGCACCGCGGGATGGAGCGTACGGCACGTGACGTCGGGCTCCGGTGGTCGCGCCGCAAAAAGATGTTTCTGCGGGCAGATTCTGGTGCGCTCGACTAAGGTTACTCTTTTTGCTTATTCCGCCGGAAGCTGGGAATAATACAGCGCCAGCGCCTCTATCTCGGCATCTGACAGATTGCGGGCGGCTTTTTCCATCAGCTCTTTGCGGGGGCCGCCGCCGCGTGTGCCATCGCGCCAAAGCTTCAGCTGCTGCGCCAGATAGGGGCGCGGCTGGCCGCTGATGCGCGGGAAGCCGGGTTTGGTTTGGTCCAGACCGGGGCCGTGGCAGGACGCGCAAGACGGCGCGTCGATATTGCCGATGGCGGCGACGCCGGCCCCTTGCTCCATCAGCTCAAGCTCTGCCGGGGGTAGGGGGGCTGTCGGGGTCGGGCCATCGGGCGCGGATGCGGCATAGTGGCGTATCACACGGGTCAGGTCATCGGGGGGGAGCTGCGTTGCCGCATGGGCCATAAAGCCGCTGTCCCGCGCGCCCGTTCGATAGGCGATGATTGCGTCCTGCATGTATCCTTCGTCGAGGATATCGAGGCGGGGGATATGGCCGTTGCCTTGACTGTCGCCCGTCGCGCCGTGGCAGGTGGCGCAATAGGTCAGCGCGGTGTCGTCGGCCGGTGCGTCTGACGCCAGCAGCGCGTCAAAGCCCGCGCCTTCCATCTTTCGGACATGGGTGAGGAAGGCGACCATGGCCCAGATCTCGTCCTCGCGGTTTTCGGCGGGCCAGTAGGGCATGCCGCTCATCTTGACGCCATCCTTGACGATGGTGAACAGATGTTGCGGCTGCCAGTCGGCGACGGCGTCGGTGATATGGGGCGGTTCGGGCGACATGGCGTCGGCGGTGGCGGAGTGGATCCGGTCGGGGGCAGCGTGGCAGAAGCTACAGGCGCTGTCGAAATGCCCCGCGCCGAGGGCGACGAGATCGGGGTCGGACAGGTCGGGCACCTGTTCGGCGTCGGGGGCGCGGAGTTTGACCGACTGGCGATAGGCGGTGTGCAGCACCCAGGACACGCCCGGAATATGGCCCGCGCGGGCAGAGACGTTGAACAGCCCCAGCCCCACGATGGTCACCGCGCCGACAGCCCCCAGCAGGGCCAGAACGATCAGGGTTTTGATCACAGTTCTCATTGCGTTTGCTCCGTTACGTTTGGGGTGCGGTGTCGGTGCTGCGCAGGTCACGGCCCACCAGCCACAATCCGGCGATCAGATAGACCGGTGTGCCGATGCCCAGCATCAGCAGCCCGCCCAGTTGTTGCCCGCCAAGGTCGGCGGCGCGGCCGCAAATCTCGGCAAAGACATCGCGGGGGGCGAGGATCAGCAGCGCCCCCAGTAGGGTCATATGCATCGAGGTCAGCAGCAGCGATCCGGCCCCTGCCAGCCCGTTGTGCGCGCGCAGGGCGCTGACCCAGACTAGCAGTCCGACGATCAGGAAACTGCCCTGCTCCAGCGCAAAGCCCGCGGGCAGCAGATAGGCCATCCCGTGCAGCTGCGGCAGATGCCATGCCCAGACCACCATGAATTCAAGCACCGTTGCGATCAGCGGAGAGATCATCAGCCAGCGCAGCCGGTCCCCCAGTCCGAAGGCGAGCAGCGGTGCGACCACGGCGACCAGCCCCATATGGCGCAGCATATGGACGGGGAAGGCGGCGCCGGTCAGCCGTTCCAGCGGCACCAGCCAGAGCAGGCCAAGCAGGACAAACCCTAGATATGTCGCGGCGCGGGTCATGCGCAGCTGGCGATCAGGAGCACGGGGAGCGAGACATAGATCACCCCGACCGCCGAGATCAGCGACAGCAGGAAGGCCGCGTGGCCCATGAACTGGTGGCGGTCCTCGTTGTTGCCCGCGTCGTTTTCCCATTCGCGGTCGCGCACCACATCCCATTGCCGCCACGCGCCCCAGCCCAGCCAGACGATCGCCGCCAGAACGCCTATGGTCAGCAGCCCGATGCCGAGGCGCAGCGTGCTGAGGTAATCCACGCCGAGGATGTGATCGGCGCAGAATACGGTTGTGGCACCGTAGCAGATCACGAAATGCAGCGCCCAAAGCGTGGGGCTGAGGGCGAGCCGCCAGAGGCTGTCTTGTTCCTCGTGGAATTCCTCTTGCTCTTCTTCGGTGGAGATCTGGTTCATGCCAGCAACCTTGGGGCCACGCCCAGAATAAAGCCGGTGACCAGTGCGGTCAGCACCATGAAGTGCCAGAACAGCGTCACGTTGCACAGATCGGCGTCATATTGCGGGGTCACCTTGCCAAAGATCGACCCTGCCAGCGCGTAAAGCTGCATGATGATCCCCAGCACGGAATGCGCCACCAGCCAGACCATCAGCGCCCACATGGTCGCGGGGTAGACATGGGTCGTGGGCTCAAGATCGAGGACCGACACGATGATCAGCCCCGCCCCGCCGAGGGTGCAGGTTGCGGCCCCTGCCAATGCGAGGCGTGCCAGCGTGATATGGCTGCGTTTATTGACCTCGCGCGCGAGCACGGTCGCGGCCCATGAGACGACAAACAGCGTAACCCCGAGCGCGACGGCGGCGCCCGTCGCGTGGTCCGCTCCGATGGTGATAAAGTCCGGGCGCGCGGTCCAGTAGAAGAAGAACCCGAAGACGAGGCTGGCGAAGGCGGTGCTGTCGCCCAGCATCGTGATCCAGACCGCCCACCACCCGACAGAGGTCGGCCCCGAGGCGTAGGTCGGCAGGCTGAGGCCAAGACCCACGTCCTTACGCTCCTGATCCGGCACCTGTGCCGTGCTGGTCCAGAGCCAGTAGAGCACGCAGACAATGGCGAAGGCGCCGCAGACGATGGCGGGTTCGTAGATGTGGAAGGTGGGGAAGATGAACGCACCGCCGGTAAAGAACGCGGCGAGCATGGTGATCCACGCGGGGCCGGTGACGCGCTGCACCATCAGCGGTTTCGCGTCGATGACCGAGGTGATCAGCGTCTCGCGTTTGCCCTCGGGGGCGTCGGGCAGATAGTAGCGGCCCGCGTCCATACGCTCGACCAGTTTGGGCTGGTCCCACAGGGGGTAGCGCGAGGTGATATAGGGCACCGAACGGTTGCCCCATGCCTCTTCGGGCACGTCATGAGCCCATTCCAGCGTACCGCCGCCCCAAGGGTTGCGCTTGATCTGCCCCTGATACGCTTTGGGCCGCAGCAGGTCGTAAACGAAGACGGCAAAGCCTGCGGCGGTGATATAGGCCCCCACGGTGGACATCATATTGAGCCAGTCCCAGCCCGCGCTGCCCGGATAGGTGAAGATCCGGCGCGGCATCCCCTTGAGCCCGGTCAGATGCATCGGCAGGAAGGTGACGTTGAAGCCCACAAAGATCAGCCAGAAGGCCCAACGGCCAAGGGTTTCGGACAGTAGCTTTTTGCGGAAGAAGGGGAAGAAATAATAGACCCCCGCCATGACCGGAAAGACCATGCCGCCGAACAGTGTGTAATGCAGGTGGGCCACGACGAAGTAGCTGTCATGCGCCTGCCAGTTGAAGGGCACGATGGCCAGCATCACGCCCGTCAGACCGCCCGCCACAAAGATCGCCAGCGCCCCCGCGATCCAGAGCATCGGCAGGGTCATCTTGACCCGTCCCACCATCAGCGTCGCGACAAAGGCGAAAAGCTGGATGCCGGTGGGGATCACCACGGCCTCGGACGCCGCAGAGAAGAACCCCAGACTGATCTGGGGCAGGCCGGTGGTGAACATGTGATGCACCCACAGCCCGAAGGACAAGAACCCCGTGCCGACCGCGCTGAGCACGATCCACGAATAGCCCACGATGGGCGTGCGGGCGACGGTGGGCACGATCATCGCGGCGATCGCGATGGAGGGCAGGAAGATGATGTAGACCTCCGGATGGCCGAAAATCCAGAACAGATGCTGCCAGAGCATCGGGTCGCCACCCCGGACGGGATCGAAGAACGGCCAATCGAAGGAGCGTTCGAGTTCGAACAGGAAATCCCCCGCGATCAGCGGCGGGAAGGCGAAGAGGATCATCCCGCCCACGACCATCACATACCAAGCGTAGAGCGGCATGATGTTGACGCGCATCCCCGGCGGGCGGCATTTGAGCGCGCCGACGATCAGCTCGACCGCCGCGGCGATGGAGGCGACCTCGATAAACGAGAGGCCCAAAAGCCAGATATCGGGGCCGATGCCTTCTTCCTTCGTGGCGAGCGGGGGGTACATGAACCAGCCCGCCTTGGGGCCGGAATCGAACAGGATGGACCCGAAGACAAAGATGCCGCCGATCAGGAAACACCAGTAGCCATAGGCGCTGAGCCGCGGGAACGGCATGTCGCGCGCCCCCAGCATCCCGGGCAGCAGCAGGATCGAGATCGCCTCGAACATGGGCACGGCAAAGAGGAACATCATCGCCGAGCCGTGCATGGTGAAGAACTGGTTATAGCGGTCGGCGTCGAGGAAATCATTCTCGGGCACGGCAAGCTGGGTGCGCATGAGCACCGCAAGAATACCCGCACAGAGCATGAAAAAGAACGCGGTCATCGTGTACCAGATGCCGACCTCGGTGTTGTTCACCGCCGACCAGTAGCGCCAGCCTTGCGGCGTTTTCCAAGCCGCACGCAGACGTTTTTTCTGCGCCTCCTGAACCTCCTGCGGGACGGGTTCGGCGAGCATATCCTCGGTCGGGGGGTAGGTGCCTTCGGGGTCCAGCACATCGGGGTATCTGCGGGTCATTCCAGCCCCCCCAGATAGGCGGCGAGCGCCGCGAGGTCGTCGTCGGACAGGAAGTCATAGGTGGGCATATTGACCTCGGGTTTGATCGTGTCGGTGTGGCCGATCCATGTGGCGATGGCCTGCGCGTTCAAGGGAAGGGTGCCTGCGGCAAGCGAGTGGCGATTTGCCAGATGGGTCAGGTCGGGGCCGGTCTTGCCGATGGCTTTGGTGCCACGAATGCTGTGGCAGGCGCCGCAGCCTTCATCAAGGAACAGGGTCGCGCCGGCCTGGGCCAGCGCGCCTTGGGGCGGCTTGGCATCGCGCGCCTCTGCGCTCAGCCATTGGTCGAATTCATCGGGCGGCATCACCACGGTTTCAAAGGCCATCAACGCATGGGAGGCGCCGCAGAATTCGGCGCATTGGCCCCGGTAGATGCCGGGATCGGTGGGCGCGAGGGTCATGCGGGTTTCGCGCCCCGGGAACATATCGGTCTTGCCGCCAAGGGCCGGCACCCAGAAGGAGTGGATCACCCGATGCGCGTTCAGCACAAGCTCGGTCCGGGCACCGGCGGGCAGGCGGAGCTCATTCGCCGAGACGATTGTTCTGGTCTCCCCTTGCTGTTGGTATTCGACGCGCCACCACCATTGTTCGGCGGTGACCCGCACGACCAGCCCGTCCCCTTCGGCGCGGGTCGGTCCCATCAGCGGCAGGGAATAGATCAGCAGCCCCCCCAGCAGGACCACGGGAAAGAGGATGCCCCCGCCGACGATCAGCATCTCGGCGGTGCGGCGGCGCATGGCACCGGGGTTGATGCGTGTGACATAGACGAACAGCAGCGCGACAAGCCCCCACAGGATCACCGCGCCGACCAGCATCACCCAAAAGAGGTTCAGCACATCCGCCGCGTCCTGACCGGCGGGGGCCAGCACGGATTGACGCCCCTCGCAGCCTGCCAGAAGCAGGGCGGCCGGGGCGATTGCATAGATGCGCCAAGGGTATTGCAAGGGGGCTCCTTTCACTCTGACAATTTGTCCATGTCCGAGGCAAGCGGGTCTTGCCCCTTTGATTTCATGTAGAACACGGTCGCACCCCATAGCACCACACCCAAGCCGATCAGCACCGCGGCGATCAGGTATTGCACGCTGTCGCGCCCCGTCCACGGGCCGACGAAAAAGGCGCAAGATATCGCGCCGATATAGGGCAGGCCGAGGGGGCTGGTGAAATGGTCGTGGTCCACCGTATCGCTGCGCACTACCAGCACGGCGATATTGACCAGCGTGAACACCGCAAGCAGCAGCAGCGCCGTGGTGCCCCCCAGATCAGGCACCGCGCCGACAAAGGTGATCAGCGCGATCGCCAGCCCGGTGGTAAAGACGATGGCCGTATAGGGCGTGCGCCGCTTGGGCAGCACCTTGCCCAGAATGGAGGGCAGGACTTTTTCCTGCGCCATCCCGTACAGCAGGCGGCTGGCCATCAGCATGTTGATCAGCGCGGAATTCGCCACGGCGCACATGGTGATGATGCCGAAGACGCTGAGCGGGAACCAGGGCGCGCCGGCTTCGACGACCTTGAGCAGGGGGGTGGCCCCTTCGCCCAAGGCCTTTGCGTCGACAAGGGCAATGGCGGTGATCGACACCAGAAGATAGATCACGCCGGTGATCAGCAGCCCGCCGAGCAGGACTTTGGGAAAGATGCGCGAGGGGTTCTTGGCCTCTTCGGCCATGTTCACGGAATCCTCGAAGCCGACCATCGCAAAGAAGGCCAGCGTGGTCGCAGCGATCACGGGCCAGAACAGGCCCTGCTCTCCGGCGCTGCTGAAATCGAACGCGCGGCCGAAATCGCCTTGCCCGCCCATGAGCGCGGCGGCCCCGATCATGATGATGATGAGCAGGCCGGTCAGTTCGATGCAGGTGAGCACCACATTTGCCTTCACGCTTTCGCCGACGCCGCGCAGGTTGATCAGCCCCAGCAGCACCATAAAGCCGATGCTGATGGCGGTGATCAGGAAGGCCCCGTCGCCCAGACCGAAACTCTTGCCGAAATTCTCGGCAAAAGCCTGCGAGGCGGTAGAGGCCGAGGTGATCCCGCTCGACATCACAGCGAAAGCCACAAGGAAGGTGAGGAAATGCACGCCAAAAGCCTTTTGCGTATAAAGCGCGGCACCGGCGGCCTTGGGGTATTTGGTGACAAGTTCAAGGTAGCTGCAGGCGGTCACGGTGGCCAAGACAAAGGCCACGAGGAACGGCAGCCAGACGATGCCGCCGACCTTTGCCGCGACTTCGCCTGTGAGCGCGTAGATCCCTGTGCCCAAGACATCGCCCACCACGAAAAGCAGCAGCAAGCCGGGCCCCATCACGCGTTTGAGTTCGGTTTTCTCGCCGTCTTGATCCGGCGCCTTTGAAACATCCTTGGTCATGGGACACTCCCTTCCCCCCTTGCCGGGGGCGTGGCCCCGACATCACAGCCGTCACCAGTTCACGCCCGTAGCGACGGCTAGCCCGTGGCGTCTTGTGCGCTGCCGCCTTTCTTGCGGATCACGCGGTAGATGTAGGTCAGCACCAAGGCGCCGATGACAACGTTGGACACGGGGTTCATGTAGTCCGCGACCAGATCGTATTGCGACCCGAGCGCGTAGCCGAGCCCGGTCAGCAATGTGTTCCAGATCACCGTGCCCGCCAGCGAGAAGGCCAGAAACGGCAGGTGATGCATCGGCGTCAGCCCCGCGGGCACCGAGATCAATGTGCGGATCGCGGGCACCATGCGCCCCATGAGCACGGCCAGATTGCCGTGGCGGTCGAACCAGTCCGACGCGCGGTCAAGATCCTCGGGGGACATGGTGAGCCAGCGGCCATGCTTTTCCAGAAGGCGCCGCACGCGGTCGCGCCCGATCTTGCGCGCGATGATATAGTAGAGGTAGGTGCCCGCCAGCGACCCGATGCTGCCCGCGATCACCACGCCGACAAAGTTCATCTGGTCCTGATAGGCCAGATACCCCGCCAGCGGCATGATCAGCTCGGACGGGATGGGCGGAAAGACGTTTTCCGCGAACATCAGAAACGCGACGCCCAGATAGCCTGCGGCGTCCAGCAGGCCGGTGATCCAGTCAAACATGGGGTTTCCGGTTCTGTTGCGTTGCGGGGGAGGGGGCGTTGAGCGTCATTGAGGGTCTTTCGTCGTCAGCGGGTTGGCCACGCGTTCATAGTATTCACTGATGGCGCGCATATCCTCGGGGGTCATTTTGCGGGCGATGGCGGACATCATGCCGCCAAAGTCATTGTCCCGCTGGCCGCGTTTCCAGCGGTCCAGTTGCAGCACCATGTAGTTGGCGTATTGACCGGCAAGATAGGGCACCGAGGGCGGGTTGCCCGTGCCGTCGGGCCCGTGGCAGTTGGTGCAGGCGGGCAGGCCCTTGTCGGGCGACCCGGCCCGCGCGATGGCGGCACCTTTCTGGATATCTTGTACCGAGACCTGCCCGCGCGCCACCCGCAGCGGTGCGGCGAGAGAGGCGTAATAGGCGCTGACCGCGGCGCGGTCGTCTTCAGAGAGGGATTGCGCGACGGGCGTCATCAGGTCGTCGGGCCGCGCGTCGCTGGCATAGTCGTCCAGCTGCTTGTCAAGATACCACGCCGGTTGTCCGGTCAGCCGCGGGAAGCTGCCCGACCCGTCCCCCTGACCATCAACGCTGTGGCAGGTCACGCAGGATTGCACATCGCCCGCGCCTTGCAGGGCGATGGCCTGCCCCCGTGCCAGCGTGTCGGCGTCGGGCGGCGTATCGACCGTCATGTTGAACAGATCGCGCGCCGTATCATAGGGCTGATCCGCAGGGATCGCCTGCGCGGTGGCCAGCGCGGGCAAAAGGGCTGCGAGGGCGAGGCAGAGCAGGGGGCGGTGCGGGATGTTCATGGGGGCTCCTCTGCTTCAGGCGTCCATCAGCGGGCGCGGGTTGGCGATATAGTCGTTCTTCATGTGATCGAGCGTCCAATAGGCGACGCCCATCAGCGGCCCCGTGGGGTTGTAGCCAAGGTTCTGCGGAAACAGCCCTGCGCCAAAGACAAAGACGTTGTGATGATCCCACATCTGGCCAAAGCGGTTCACGACGCTGGTGGTCGGGTCCGTGCCCATAACCGTGCCGCCGGTGTTATGGGTGGTCTGATAGGGCACGATGGAATAGTCACTGCCCTCTGCCGCGCGGTTGCTGGCGGAGGTGGATGTCACGTTCTCCATATTGCGCGCGATCTCATGCGCCTTGCCCATCACATAGTCGGCCATGCGCCGGTCGTTTTCGGGGAAGTTGAAGGTCATCCGCAGCAGCGGGCGGCCATAGGCGTCTTTCCATGTTGGATCGAGGTCAAGGTAGTTATCGGGCGTCGCCATGGATGACCCGTGGACGGTCAGGCTGGCGTGGTGCAGGTAATTCTCGCGCACCGCACGTTTCCAGTCGGCGCCCCATGCGGGCGTGCCTTTTGGCGTGGGCTGGTAGTTGATCGGGCGGCCATTGGTCTGCGTGCAGGCGATATAGCCGCCGCCCAGAAACCCCAGATCGCTGTGGTCAAAGTTGTCGCCGTTGAAATCGTCGATCACCGTGCCAAGCGCCCCCGCCCCCATAAAGGGGTTGGTCACCACCTGATCCTCAAAGAACACGTTCACGCCTGCCATCGTCTGATAGGCATAGTTCCGGCCCACGGTGCCCGTGCGGGTTTTCGGGTCGTAGGGTTTACCCAGACCGGAGACCAGCATCAGATGCGCGTTCCACAGGCCATAGGCGTTCATGCAGACGATATCGGCGGGCTGGAACACCTCTTCGCCCGCGTCGGTCAGATAGGTGACACCGGTGGCGGTCTTGCCGTCCTCTGACTTCTCGACGCGCAGGACCTGCGCCTGATAGCGGATCTCGAAGTTGTCGTGGGATTTGATCTGGTCAAAGACGCAGATGATCGGGTCGGCCTTGGCGTAGTAGCCACAACCGAAACGTTCGCAAAAGCCGCAATAGGTGCAGGGATGCAGCTTGGCCCCATAGGGGTTGGTGTATTCCTTGGTGGCGTTGGCGGCGGGCATGGGGAAAGGGTGATAGCCGAGCTTTTGCGCCGCCTCGCCAAATTTGGTGGGGCCGATGGGCTGGCGCATGGGCGGGTTGGGATAATCAGCGCTGCGGGGGCCTTCGAAGGGGTTGCCGCCTTCACGCGGGCCGTCAGCCATCTGGCCTGCTGTGCCGGAGGTGCCGCAGATTTTCTCGTAGAAATCAAAATGGGGCTCAAGCTCGTCATAGGTGACGCCCCAATCCTGCACATTCAGATCATCGGGGATGAAGTCGGCCCCATAGCGGTTTTCGTAATGGCTGCGCATCTCGAGGTCAGAGGGCAGAGGCCGCCAAAGCTGGCCATTCCAGTGGATGCCCGCGCCGCCAAGCCCGGCACCGGGCAGGAACGACCCGAGCCTGCGCATCGGCAGCGCCCGTTGGCTGGCAATGTTGCGGAAGGTCAGGGTCTCTTTGCGGGTGTTGATCATATGCGCGTGGTGCACCGCATATTTCAGTTCGTCATGTTCCTTGGGGGCGGCGAAATCATCGGCGTCGTGGCGGTAGGATCCGCGTTCCAGCACCACACAGCGTTTGCCAGCGTGGGCAAGTTCATATGCAGCTGTCAGACCCGTCCAACCGGCCCCGATGATGACCACATCTGTTTTCGCCAGCCGCCGTGCCATGATCTACCTTTCCCAGTTGAAGTCGCTTGTGCCCGGTTGATGCCCGATGCCCATAGGGGGCTGCCGGTAGGGGCGATTGTGGGCGTCGACCGTGTCGGTGAAATAGCCGAAGGCCCCGGGGAAGCCGACCATATGCCAACCGGCATAGCCCTTGTTGCCGCCATAGATCGGGTCGGCAAAATAGCCCTGGTTCGTCAGGGCGTGGAGTTCGGTAAAGAAGGTTTTGGCCCCGACACGACCGGCGAGCGCGGGCCTATCCTCGGACAGGCCGGTCATCAGCTGGTCGAGCGCGGATTGCGGTTGTCCGTCAAGCGGGCCGATGACGGTCTGCATCGCTGCCAGCCCCTCGCGCCAGAGCTCGGCGGGGCGTAGGGGGGATTGATAGCCTTGCTCGGGCGTGCCTTGGGGGTGGGGCCCGTCCATATACAGGTGTTCCCCGCGCCCATATCCGCCCGCGAGTTGCAGGTCGATGAAATCGACCACGCCGGCCTGACTGGCCGAGGGGAAATCATCCTGCGGGATCAGCGTGTCACACAGCAGTGCGAGGCTTCGGGCCTCGGGATCGGTCAGGAAGGTGAAGGGGGTGCCATCGAGGGCGGCAAAGGCATGGCGCGGCAGGGACGCAAGGCCGACTGCGGCACCGAAGCCGAATAGAACTGATCGTCTGGAATACGTTGGCATACGAAACCCAAATGATTGGTCATTTGTCTAAATAACGCCCGCGTGAGCGAGATGTTCCGCAGTTTTGCAAAAAATTTTGGCGAAACTAGTCGTGGCGTTTCTGCCGGGGGCGGTCTAGTTTGCGCGGGCCGAAACAAACTCACACAGCCATGTGACTGGTTCTTGGGAACTGGGTCGCGCTATTGGGGGTTACATCGTCAAGCACTAACTAAATAGGAGCGTGCACGCATGCTGACCAAACGCCATTTTATCACCAGCTCCGCTGCCGCGTTGTTCTCTGCCCCTCTGGCCCCCAGTCTCGCCGCCGCTGCGACGACAGACAAGTCGATGTGGGACGCATGGGATGCGCAGGTAACGCCAGCGGGCTACGATCCTGCAACGACGAACCCCTGGGGCGTCGCGCCCCGCTTTCTGCCCCAACTGGTAGAGGCGAACCCCGGTCTGACGCCGGGCGATATCCACGTCGATGCGGTCGCGCGGTATCTGTATCACATTCAGGACAATGGCACGGCTATGCGCTATGGCGTGGCGATTGCGCGGGGTAACCTGTACGAGCCCGGCACCTATTCGATCAAGCGCAAGGCGAAATGGCCAACCTGGACGCCGACGCAGAACATGATCCGCCGCGATCCAGAGCTTTATGAACAACACGCCGATGGGATGGACGCAGGCCCGCAGAACCCCTTGGGGTCACGCGCGCTGTATCTTTTTGTCGGTAACCGCGACACCTATCTGCGCATCCACGGGTCGCCTAACCCGCAATCGATCGGCGGGCGTGCAAGCTCTGGCTGCGTGCGGATGATCATGGCGCATATCAACGATCTGTACGAGAACGTGAACACCGGATCGCGCGCGGTCCTGTACCCGCCGGAAGAGCTGGTGACGGCTGCGACCTAAGTCGGGACCTTTGCAGACATGAAAAGGCCGCCCGAAGCGAGATGCTTCGGGCGGCCTTTTTACGTCACGACGCGGGGCGCGATTAGCCCGCCGCAGCAGCCGCGATCGTTTGGGTGCAGATCGGGCGGCCGTTGTCGGCGCGCAGGGGCAGGAAGGTGGTTTCGACCGGCCCGCGGTAGCGATAGACGTAGCACCCGTTGCTGGGGTCGATCTTAACCGCGGTCAGATCCTGGTTCTTGGCAGCCACCAAGCGCACCCCTTCGGGCAGCTCGGTGAAAAACCCTTGGTCGTTGGTCATCTTGTCAGTGGTGGTCTGTACATCCGCACAAGCAGCCAGCGCCAATACGGCACAGCCTGCAATCCAAACCCGAACGCTCATCGTGATATTCCTCATATGAATTTGCTATGCAGCTAGGGTATTTCGCCGGAGTTGTAAAACAAGGGCGCGTGTTTCTGGGTCACAAACTGTTGCATTGCTGCCGATGGCCGTGACTAGTCGTGCTCTTCATAGGTGCCCGCGTGTTTTTCAAGCTTGCGCACCAGCGCGATGATGATCAGCGCGAGGATCACGGTCATGCCCGCAATCGTCCATTCGCCTAAGCCACAGGCCACGCCAACGGCGGCGGCGACCCACATGCTGGCCCCCGTTGTCAGGCCGCGCACCTTGCCTTGGGAAAAGACGATCAGCCCCGCGGCAAGGAAAGCGACGCCGCTGGTCACCGCCTCGATGATACGCAGGGGGTCCATCCGGATGGTGTCGCCGAATTCGGCGCTGCGGGCGAGCAGGGCGAGGGTCAGCAGGCAGTAGATGCACGACGCGAGGCCGATCAGCATATGCGTGCGCAGACCCGCAGGCCGTTTGGAGGTTTCGCGTTCAAGCCCGATCAGCCCGCAGAATACCACCGTCGCAAGGGTGCGGGCCACAACGACCGACAGGGGCAGGCTGGGGGCGAGGGCGAATTCGTTCAGCAGATCCTCCCACATCAGCGTGTCTCCTGCGCGCAAGACGGGTGCGGGAGAGGGGGGCAGGGGGCGGAACTGGGCATAGGGGCAATCCGGTCTCTTGAAAGCTATTGGTCTGGATGTAGGGCAGTGACAGAAAAAGACCGCCCCCGATGTGGGGACGGTCTGCGTCGTTAACTTCTGTGGATCAGATCCAGTAGTTCGGCACCATATAGTGTTCGTGGGTCCGGCGTTCCCATTCGCGGTCTGTCACCCAACCGTCGCTGCGGGTTGGTGCGCCTTTGACCTGCTCTTCGGTGATGTCGGTCACGAAGCCTTCTTTGGTGGTGTCGTATTCAAGCTTGCCCCACGGCACGGGGTGGTGATCCTCGCCCAAGCCCAGAAATCCGCCAAAGCCCATCACGGCATAGGCGACCTTGCCGGATTGCTTGTCGATCATCAGATGATCAATGGACCCGATATGCGTGCCGTCGCGGCTGTAAACAGTCGTACCATTCACGTCAGAGGAAGATACGAGGCTAGAATGTGATGTCGCAGTCATGTCGAAACTCTCCTGTGTTGTGGTTACCTGTAGTTGAAACGATAGAGGCGGCGCGGCGGTTCCGCGTCCTTCGGCGGACGGCTAACTTCTGCCGATGCGCGTGGTTTGGCCGTGTGGGCACGGGGGCTTGGAACTTTGGGTAAATGCGGCGGGTTGGTCTTTGATCAATCGACCACAGCTGGCCGGTTCAAACCCAAGCATGAAAAGGGAGATTCCAATGAAATTCGCACTAACCACCGCCGTTGCCTGCGGGCTGATGACAAGCGCCGCTTTCGCCGCCGAGACGACTGCGCCGGTTATGGATGCCGAGGGCGCAGAGGTCGGAACCGTGACGGTTCAGGATACCGAGTCCGGCGTGGCGCTGGCAAAACTGTCGCTGTCCAACCTGCCCGCAGGGGGCATCGCGGTGCACCTGCATGAAACCGGTGATTGTTCGGGCGACGGGTTCAAATCCGCTGGCGGACATATCGCGGGGGACCGCGAGCATGGCGTGTTGACCGCCGGTGGCCCACACCCCGGAGATATGCCGAATGTCACGGTGGGCAGTGATGGCACCGTAGAGCAGGAAGTGTTCCTACCGTTCCTGAATGTCGAAGAGCATCTGATGGATGACGACGGCGCTGCCTTTGTTATCCACGGCGGGCAGGACGATTACAGCTCGCAACCCTCGGGTGATGCGGGCGACCGGATTGCCTGCGGTGTCTTTGGTGCTGATCCCGCCTGATCCCCCTTCGGCAAACGATGATTTGAACGACCAAGGCCGCGCCCCCACTGGCGCGGCCTTGCTTTTGCTGGCATAGGCTACCGCTGGCACCCTGCGCGGGCAGGGGGCAAACCGCCGGATCAATCAGCAAGGTTTCCCATGGCAAAAACACCCAGCCCCTGCATCGACGTGTGCAAGTTCAAACGCGAAGGCCATTGCATCGGGTGTTCGATGACCAAGGCGCAGAAATCCATGTTCAAGTCGCTGAAAAAAGAAAGCCACCGCGTCGGCTTTGTTCAGATGCTGACCGCGCAACAGGAACGTCTGGGCAAATACAGCCATTGGGATCTGGCCTATCGCAAGAAGCTGGCAAAACGCAAAATCGCGGCCGAGAAGCTTCTCTAGCCGCGATTTGATTTTGGGTGCTGACGGGATCAGCGGGCGGGCTATTTAGCCTGCGAGGTGTGCGCGCAGGAACCACGCGAATTTCTCGTGCTCTGTCCCGCGTGCGATGCACAGATCTTCTGTCAGCGTGTCGCCGTGGTCGGCGGCCAATTGGCCCGCGCCCGCGATGGTGGAGGCCAGCGTTTCCTGCGCTTCCATCATGATGCGGATCATTTCCTTGTCGTTGGCGTGGCCATCATGTTCGTTGATCTTGGACCGCTTCAGCATGCCTGCAAGCATCCCTTCGGCATGGACATCAAGGGCGCGAATACGCTCTGCCAGATCATCCTGCGCGACAAAGTGGTCTTCGTAGATCTTCTGGAACAGGTCGTGCAGCGGGCCGAAACCCATACCTTTTACGTTCCAGTGAAAGTTTTGCGCCAGCATTGTCGTCACGGCGGTTTCCGCAACGCATTGGTTCAATGCATCGGCGATTGCTGTTTTTGCATCGGTTGTCAAAGCAGCTGCTGTCTGGTTCATTTTCTCGTCCCCAAGTGATTAAAATTCTGACTGGCTGGCACGGTACTAGCTTGCTGTCCATTCAACATAGACACCAAAAACGGTTTGCCAAGGTCTTTTTGGAATTATTCTAAACTTGAGAAAACTGCTCGGAAATCTGGCCAAGAAGATAGCCGATATAGCGTCGGTCCGCAGGGGCCACGCGCGACTTGATCAGGAAGTTGAGACTGGCGGGATCGTTCTCGCGGATGCTGGTCAGGCAGCGCAGGATCCAGGCTTCGTCAAACGATAGCGTGTCTGTGCCCGGCGCGCACCAGACGACCTTGCGCTGGATCGCATTCGGCAGACATTTGATCAGCGTATCCACAAATGTGCGTTTCGCGTCCTCGCCATCAAGGCTGAGCAGGGCGCAGGCTTCGTAAAGATCCGTGCGCGCGGCGACGCGGCAGGCCATCGCCGACATCCGGAAATGGGTCAGCGCGGTGCGTTGTTCGGGGGTGATACGGGGGGCGGGAGCCTGTGCCGGAGCGTCGTCGCGGTCGAGGATCGGAAGGGTCGCCAAAGATGCCATATCAAGAGAAGTCCATACATGGGGCAGGGTTGGGGCCTGTCCGGTTGAATATCTTACTTTATTTATAGGGTATAAGCATCGCCCCGACAAGGGGGAGTGTTTTAGTGGGGTATTTGAAAATATTATGTAAATACATGGGTGTAGGCAGGATGCCGCTTGTGACGGCCAAGTTTGTGACGCAGCGGCTTGCCCCGACGCGCCGACCTGATTAGGTCTCGCGCAAGTGAATACCTTACTATTTCAGTTTGACAATAGCCGCGGGGCGGTTCATTTCCGACTAAAACAGTAAGGGACAGAATTCCATGCAAATTTCAAGGATTGCCTTGGTGGCCGCGCTGGCCGCATCACACCCCGCCTATGCGCAGGAGGCGGATACGCTTGATCTGGGGACGCTCACGCTTGAGGCGGAAAGCGATGCGACGCTGCTGCAAAACGGGTATGTGGCCGAATCGGGGCGTCAGGCCACGCGCGTAGACACCCCCATCCGTGACATCCCCCAAACGATCAGCACCGTCGGGCAGGACCAGATCGAAGATCAGGAGCCGCGCACGCTGCTGGACGCGTTGGGCTATACCTCGGGGACGAATGTCACCAACTTCGGTTTCGACTCGCGCTATGACGCTGTCTATCTGCGCGGTTTCTCGGCCTATTATGACGGGTTGTTCCGCGATGGCCTGCGTCAGGTGAACGGGCCGTCGGCGTGGTTCCAGAACCACCCCTACACGTTCGAAGGGGTTTCCGTGCTGAAGGGGCCATCGTCGTCGATGTATGGCGTCAGCGGCGCAGGCGGTTTGGTGAATATCATTTCCAAACGCCCCAAGGACGACGCCTATAACGAGCTCAAGCTGACCTTTGGCACCGACAGCCGTAAAGAGCTGGCGTTTGATTTCACCGGCCCCGTCGGCACCGACGGACGGCTCAGCTATCGTCTGACCGGTGTGGCGCGGGATGCGGATACGCCGCTGCCGGGCTATAGCGACGATCTGGCGCTGCTGGCCCCGTCCTTTACCTATCAGTTGACGGATCGGACCAAGATCACCGTACTGACAGAATATTCTGAATCAACCCGCGGCGGTACGGCGTCTTACTACAACCCGTCGCAGGGCGAAGCGTCTGATATCTATGTCGGCGATCCTGATTATAATGACTTTGTGAACGAACAATGGCGCGTCGGCTACGAGCTTGAGCACGAGATGGACAATGGCGTGACCCTGCGCCAGAACCTGCGGTATTCCGAAGTGGATGCGGATCTTGAGTTCAGCGGCATCTATGCGGCGGGCACGGGTTTCGGGCGCTACTGGGGCCATTACCTTGAGAACTCCGAGAATTTCTCGGTCGATACCTATGCCGAGGGGCATTTCTCTACCGGTGCGTTTGACCACACGGTTGTGGCCGGTTTCGATTACACGCAGTCGTCCTATGACGCCTATTATGGCGGTGTCGGCTATGTCTCTGCTGCCGACACGGACGCGGTGGATCAGCCCTATTCCAACGGTCAGGAAATGTATCAGTATGGCGTCTATGTGCACGACCAGCTGAGCTCCGGCCCCTGGACGATGTTCCTCAGCGGCCGCTACGACTGGGTCGACATGACCACCTTTGATGCCAATCAGAACGGCACCGATACATCGCACAACGGGTTCTCGGGTCGTGTCGGTCTGAGCTATGCGTTCAACACCGACCTGTCGGTCTATGCCAATGTGTCGAGCTCTTTCGTGCCGACCACAGGGCTGGTCTATGACGACAGCAGCGATCCCAACAGTGGCCGCGCAGCAGAGCCGACGCGCGGGCTGCAAAAGGAAGTGGGCGTCAAATACCAGCTGCCGGGCACGGAAAGCCTGATCACCGCGTCGCTGTTTGACATCCGCCAAGAGGACGGGGTTGTCTTCCAAACGGTTGATCCGGCCACGTTCAATGGCTTGAACCAGGTGCAGGTGCCCTATGACCTGCGCTCGCGCGGGCTGGAGATTGAAGGCCAGTTCAACTTTGCCAATGGTTTGCGCGTGACCAGCGCCTATACCTATCTGGATATGGAGATCGAGGCAGGGTCGACCGGCACCGTGGGCAACCAGCTGTCGGCCACACCGAACCATACCGCATCGATCTGGGGCTTTTACGAGCCGCAAAGCGGGGCGTTCAAGGGCTTTGGCTTCGGGGCGGGTCTGCGCTATGTCGGCGAAAGCTATGGCAACGATGCAAATACCTACAAGAACGATGCCGAGGTCTTTGCCGATCTGTCGATGTCCTATGACTTTGGTGAAGTCGGCTATGACGGGCTGAGCGCGCAGATCAACGTCAAGAACGTCTTTGACAACACCGACCAGACCTGTAGCGCGGACTATTGCTATCGCTACGAAGGGCGCACAGCGACGGCCAGCGTCAGCTACCGCTTCTGATGGCGCGGCTTGAGGGAACTTGGGGTGTCGTCGGCGCGATCGGCGGCATCTATATCGCGCAAAGCGTGATTGCGGGCGTCACATGGTCGGGGTTGCCGGGGGTGTTGCGCGCGCAGAACCTGCCGCTGGATCAGATCGGGTTGATCTCGGTGCTGGTGTTGCCTTGGGCGCTCAAGTTCCTTTGGGCACCGAGGGTTGAACGGTTCCGCCTGCCCGACGGCGGGCGGGACCGGTCGGTCACGATTGTAACATTGGGCGCTGCGGTGGTGATCGCGGCGCTTTTCGTGGTGGGGCTGATCGGCCCGTCGCCGGTGCTGCCTGTTCTGGCGGTGCTGATGGTGGCGGCCTTTGCGACGGCCACGGTAGATATTGCCTGCGACGGCTATGCCGTGGCGGCGTTGAAGGAGACGCAATACGGTTGGGGCAACGCGGCGCAGGTGGGCGGTGCCTATCTAGGGGCTGCGATCGGCGGGGGCGTGTTCCTGATCCTCGTGGACCGCGCCGGATGGCTGGTGGGCGCATGGGGGATGGCGGCGGTGATTGCTGTGCTCTGCGTCCCCTTTGCGATCATCGCGCGGGCGAAAACCGCGCAGGCGCGACCGCATCAACCGCGGCTTAGAACCGCCTTGGCCCGCGCCGAGGTGCGTCAGGGTTTGCTGGTCGCGGCGCTTTATGTCGTGGCGCAGAAAACCGCGATGGGGATGTTCGGGCCTTACTTTATCGATGCGGGCTATGATCTGGGTCAGCTTGGACTGCTCAGCGGGGTCGGCAGCCTGACCTTGGGTTTTGCGGGGGCGATGACCGGCGGCGCAGTGGTGCGCCGTTTTGGCACCCGCGTGGTGCTGGCCGGCGCGGTGGCGCTTCAGGCGCTGATCCTCGGGGTGGTTGGCCTGTCGGCGGCGGGTGGCGTTTTAGCCGCTGCAACGGTGGCCCCGATTGCGATGGTCAGCAGCGCGGCAGTCATGGCTTTCGGGTTCGTCGCCCTTTACGGGCAGTTTATGAACTGGTCCGACCCGCGGCAGGGGGGCGTCGATTTTACCTTGTTCCAATGTATGGATGCGGCGGTGAGCATGGTCTCGGGCATGGTCGCCGGGGTCATCGCCGAGCATCTTGGTTACGGTTTCTTTTTTGGTGTGGCCTGTGCCGTCTCGCTTGCGGCATTGCCGCTGATCTGGCGGGTCTCGGGGCAGCGCGCACCGCAACAGGGGGTGGCCCATGTCTGATCACACTGCACAAACCGAATTGCCCGGCGTCAACTTCGCCGCCCTGCGACAGGCCACCTTGGCCGAAGCGGCAGAGCATGACCTGCACGTCGAACAGGATGGCGCACAGGGAATTGTCGTGGGCACCTATTATGGGCGGATCGCCTTTGCCCCGTCCGGTGCCCATTGCAGGGCCGAGATTTCGACCGCGCGCGCCGATTTTCTGCAGACGTTAAAGGACAGTCTGGTGGATCAGATCGGCAGCGTCATGCCCGATGCGGCGCAGGCGATCCGCTGGTCGGATGGGATACGTCAGGGTGCCTTGCCCGATAACGCACGGTTGATGACGGTGCAGCACCGCGAGATGCTGGATTGCGGGTTTATGCGGGTCACGCTGGCGGGCGATGTGGCGCGGTTTTCTGACAGTGCGATCCATTTCCGCCTTGGCATCGCGCAACCGGGCAAGACCCCCCAATGGCCCCGCATCGGAGAGAACGGGGCAACGGTCTGGCCCAAGGGTGAGCACAAGCTGCATCTGCCGGTCTACACCGCGCGGCGGGTGGATCGGGAAAACGGGTTGTTGGTGTTTGATCTCTTTATCCACGAAGGCGGGCGTACCACCGATTGGGCGCGCAGCGTTGAACTGGGGACGCAGATCCTTGTCACCGGACCGGGGGGCGGCGGCTGTACGATCACGGGGCCGGTGTTCGGATTTGCCGATGATACCGCCTTTCCGGCCATCGCCCGTATCATGGAGGCGAACCCCGATCTGACCGGGCGCATCATGCTGTATCCATCGCATGTAGATGCCGCACATTATCCGCTGCCAAAGCACACAGGACTGGAGGTTGTTATCGCCAGCGAGGCCGCGCGTCCCACGATGGGGCAGGCGGCCTGCGACGCGGTTTCATCTGCGGCGGACGGGTTTTTATGGTTCGCGGGGCAAAAGGCGATGGCGACGCAGGTGCGCAAGACGTGGAAAGAGTACGGCGGCGCGGCCGAGCGGTCTTACATCTCGGCCTTTTGGTAAAACCCTGTTATCCACGCAAAAAAGGCAGCCTGTTAAAGGGCTGCCTTTTCGTTACTTGCGCCGGATTGCGCAGCTTACGCGGCGCTGGCGGATACCAGCAACTGCGCCTCATGCGCGCGCAGGGACCGCCGGGCAGCGACAAAGTTGGACATGCCGTCAGCCGCATCGAGTTCGGGGAACAGCGACAGGATTTCGCTGCGCTGTTCGGACTGGATGCCGGCCATCGAATGTGCCCCCGGCTGGAAGCTTTCGGCCCATGTCCCGTCCGCAAACACGACTTCGTGGTTGTCAAACAGCATGTGGATGTAGCTGACCTTGTCCGGCGTGACAGTGTCGACCCCGTCGAGCCCGACCAGATGTTTCGCCGCAACCAGAACTTCGCGTTCGCTGAACATCACCTCGGCCGTCTCGGAGGCGACAAGCATGCGGTGGTTCGGGCTGACCATCATATCGCGCTGCGGCACGCCTTCGCCAAAGGCACCGGCCTTGATCCGAACGGGGTTGAAGCCGGGGGTGCGCAGCAGGTTGTCGCGCCCCAGATTGCGGCGACCCACCCAGCGGACCGGCTGCAGGCCGTTGTCACGGGTGACGACCAGATCGCCGACCTTGATCTGCTGCACCGGGATCTCGCCGCGCCGCGTGGCAATGGTGGTGCCGGGGGTAAAGCAGATCACAACCTCTTCGATTTCGGAATAGGTTGTGGTGCCGGTCACATTGCCGTCCGCATCGCGGAATTCGATGGTGCCGGATTCAGGGCCCGTTTTGGTCAGCGTGTACTGCGACCGATCCAGCCCGCTGAGGTTCAGAACGTCGACATCTGTTCCGTCGGCATCTTCGCCGCCTACGATGGTGTGATCACCGCCCGAGGTAAAGTTGAACAGGTCGGAGCCTTGCCCACCTTCGGCGCGGTCATCGCCGCCGCCCGAGGTGATGGTATCCTGCCCGTCGCCGCCTTCGATCTGATCGTCGCCTTCGCCACCGTCAAGGCTGTCGTTTCCGCCCTGACCAAAGATCGTGTCGTCGCCCTCGCCGCCCAGAATGGTGTCATTGCCCGCTTCGATCGGGGTCACAACGGCGTCGTCAATCAGGTCGCCAGAGAGGGTGAAGCCCGACTGTGTGGAACGGGTTTCAAGCGTGAACTCGATGAACTCGCGGTTCTCGAACTGGCCCGAGAACCACGCATCCTGATCGTCGGGGGAGTTCGCCTCGGTCCCCGCCGCGGTCACGGTGCCATCGGCATTGGTGACATTCAACGACGTGTCATCGCTGGTCGCGAAGGAGGTGAAGCTGTTGGTGTCCAGCGTCACAGATTCCTGATCGCCGGGGGAGTTGCGATCCAGATCGTTGAAGGTTGCTGTCGCGTTCAGGGCGATAGGCTGGAGTGTTTCGCGATCGTAAAATTCGAGCCTAAACGTTGCTGTTTCACCCTCGAAGCGTGAGCTACCACCGCGACCTGAATTAAGCAGTATTTCGGAACCGTTGCCGCCTGTAAGGTCGATTGGCATATCGTCGTTTGTTGTGCTGACCAGTACGAGTCGGCCAACAACCGACCGACCGTCTTCTAGCGTGGCGACATTTAGGTAGATCGCAGAATCGCCCGGCTCGGCGTTGTTTTCGGTGCCTCGGTATGCATTGCCCGATGACAGGTTGATAGGCGAAGCGTCGTTGCCCGGTGCCGTACCGACGCCTGCATCGCCATACAGCAGGTCATCGCCCGCGCCACCGTCGATCCGATCGTCGCCGCCTTCGCCGGACACGCGGTCGTCCCCTGCGCCGGCATCAATCCGATCGTCTTCTGCCGTCCCTTGAAGGGTATCTGTGCCCGTCGTGCCGTTGATCGCTGCCATTGTCGTCTGCTCCGCGTGATTTCTGCAAGAAACCACGGTCCGAAGTCGGCAAAGGTTTCGCAAATCGTAAAAAACTGGTGGTCTTTTTATCGCGGTCTTCGCGTGTGGCAACGGATTTGACGGCTTTGTGATAAGTTGACGTGGCGACCCTCTCGCGTCAGTTGTGGGCGGCGTGGTGGTTCACGTTTTACGACCAGTGAATACAAAATGGGGGCGGCATTACTGCCACCCCGCGCTTTGGTCTAAGAATTACTTGCGAAGCAATGCCAGTATGACGAGAAAAGGCAGCGTGAATATGCCCTATCTCACCGGCCTGCTTGGAGAAAATCGTGATGCCGTTCTATGCGCCCTACCTGCCAGTAACCCAAGGGTAGATCAAGCGGGGGAAAACCCCCATCTACGGTTGGATTAGCCCTAAAACCAGTGATTTGGCGACCGCATGATCGCGTGTGCTGGCCCGCAGCTTTTCTTTCGCGCCCTTGATGTGTTTCTCGAAGGTTTTTTCGCTGATCTTGAGGGTCCAGCAGATCTCGGCCGGGCGCAGACCGATGGCAAGATAGCTGAGGCAGTCACGCTCGCGCGGGGTGAGGTTGACCAGCACGCTCATGTGATCGCGGCGGATGCCTTCATCCATCGCAAAGGACAAACGTCGTAACGCGCTGCGATGCTCTTGCCAGTAAAGATCGAATTCGCGGTCGCTGCGTGTCTCGCTCACCCAAAGACCGATGCCGGAGATGGCCTGACCCGCGGGCGTGCGGTTCAGCGCGAAAGACGCACCGAACTGCATGCCGATGTCATTCTCCAGCTCGGATTGCATCTGTTGTGGCTCGGTCGCGTGGTCCAGCAGGCTGGCGTCATTCCATAGCACCTCTTTCGTGCCATTGGCGATTAGTTCGACCGAGATGTCGTCATCAACCAGCGCCTGTTCCTCGACCGCGGTGACCCAGTCTTGGGGGTAGGTGTGGCGAAAGAAACCGGCTTGGGTAAACCCGCGCACGGTCGCGTCACTGGCGTAAGGGATGATGCCATAGCCGATGCCGGTGATGCCCAGATCAGCGAAGGTTTGGGTGCAGCTGTCCCAAAACGCAACATCGCCCGTGCCCGCTTTCGCGGCACCTGCCAAATCGATCAGCTTTTCCAATGACATGTTCGCCCCCCGGCCTGAGCAACATAATGGCAACGGTGTCGCCAAAAGGCAACATAAAATATGGCTGGAACAAGGCGTTCACTCTTCTGCGCAAGGGAATTCGAAGGCGTCAGGCCGGTGCATCACAAAATACCCTGTTCGGAAAATCGCAAAGCGCGTAAAAGGACACCATGAATATTTGCGCGATCACAATGGTTTACAAAGACTACTGGGCGCTGTCACAGTGGTACGCGCATTACGGGCGTATGCTGGGGTTTGATAACCTCTATATTGTCGCCCACGGGGCCGACGCCAGGATCGCCAGCCTTTGCCCGCGTGCGACCGTGATCACCGTGCCCCGCGAAACGCTGGAAGGGTTCGACCGGCGACGCGGGCAGGTGTTGAACAGTTTTGCCGATGGGCTGGCTGTGTCTTTCGACTGGGTGATCCGCACCGATGCGGACGAGCTGATCTGCTATGATCCCGCACTATATACGTCACTGCACGCGGTGTTAGAGACGGCATCGGCAAAGTCGATGTTCGCGCTTGGTCTCAATGTGGCAGAGACCTTGGAGGATGATGTGCTCGCGGCGGGGCAAATGGCTCTTGGCCATCGGCGCACGGCGGTGTTCTCGGGGCACTACAGCAAGGCTTGGGTGACCAAACGCGGCACGGGCCTGTGGCGCCACGGCATATGGGTCGGGCCCAAGCGCATTGAAACGGCGGTGTTTGACCTGCCGCGCGGTGTCTATTTGATGCACCTGAAATACGCTAATATCGACGCGTTAGAGACGGCAAACCAGCATCGGGTCGATGTGGGGAACATGCCGGGGCGCGGCTTGCCCGGTGCCGCGTGGAAAGAGGCGGACCAGACGGCGGCACGGTTCTATGCCCGATTGGCGGGATTTCGCGACGAGACATGGGAGGTCGCGCGCGATCACGCCTATGCCACGATCAGCGCGGATCCGGTGCGCGACACCAAAGAAAACGTGCTGCGGGCGAAATCGACAGTGTTCGAGCAGCGGGTGACCTTGCCGGAGTGGGTCGCCGCGACGTTTGGCGATACCTGATCAGTGACCCTTCGACGCTGCGGGTTCCGGTGATGGCGCCTTTACCATGCCCTGTTCGCGTGGTGGGATACCCCGACACAGACCGTAGAATGCGTGGGAGGAGAGCAGGATGACGGACAAGATCAAGGTCGAACGGCACGGGCCGGTGACAGTGCTGCGGCTTGATGATGCCGAGACGATGAACGCGCTGACCTCTGCGATGGCGCTAGAACTGCGTGACCTGCTGCAACACGAAGCACAGACAGCGCGGGCGATTGTCTTGGCGGGGTCGCCGCGCGCGTTCTCTGCGGGGGCGAACCTCAAGCAGGGGACGATTGAAAGTGGCAAAGAGCTCGACGCGGGTGCCGCGCTTGAAAATGCCTACAACCCGTTGATGATGACGCTTCGCGATCTGCCGGTGCCCGTGGTCTCTGCCGTGCAGGGGGCGGTCGCGGGTGTGGGCGCGTCGATTGCGCTGGCCTGTGATGTGATTGTCGCCGGTCGTGATGCCTATTTCCTTGAGGCCTTTGCGCGGATCGGGCTGATCCCCGATGGCGGGGCGACGTGGTTGCTGACACGCGCCGTGGGCCGCGTGCGCGCGATGGAGATGATGCTGCTGGCCGAGAAAATTCCCGCGCCGACGGCGTTTGACTGGGGGCTGGTGACGCGGCTGGTCGAGAATGACGCGGTTGACGCCACCGCGCTTGAGATCGCGACCAAACTGGCGAACGGGCCGGTGCGCAGCCTTGCCTTGATCCGCAAAGCCGCGTGGAGCGCCGCCGACACTGATTTTGACACCGCATTGGCTAACGAGCGCAAGTGGCAGAAAGAAGCGGGGAATACTCCCGACTTCAAAGAGGGCGTGGCCGCGTTCCTCGAAAAACGGGCACCCCGTTTTAACGGGTGATCTGTTGTCGAAGGGGGCTGTGACCCCCTCTGGTTCCTGCGGGTGTCGGTCCCGCGGGAACGAAATCATGATCTGTGCAGTTGTCGCCCTGAAGGGTTTTGATCATGTACCGCCACCTCATCGCCGCTGCTCTTTTGGTCGTTCTGGCTGCCTGCCAGTTACCGAAAGACCCCGAAAACACCACTGATACCGTGCAAGGTGCCGTGCTGAAGGTCGGCGCGTTGCAAGATCCTTTGCCGGATCAAGACCTGCAGGCGGTAACGTTGATCGCCGCGGCGCTGGACGCGCAAATCGAATGGCATCGCGAGAACCCGCACCAGATGCTTGACGCGCTTGAGGGGGGTGATCTGCATCTGCTGGCGGGCGGGATACCGAAAGATTCACCGCTGACAGAGCATACGGGCATGACCAACCCCATCGGATATGTGACCGTCGGGGCCGACCGTCCCGAACGGGTCTTGCTGTTGCGGCGCGGCGAGAACCGGTTTCTCATGCGGTCCAATATGGCGCTGCGTCCGCTGACGCGGGAGGCGCAGGAATGAACCGCTACCCCCCGCTGCCGCAAGAGATCGCCGACAAAATCGCGAAAGCGCGTCGGCTGGAATGGTGGACGCTGTTCTGGCTGGTCACGATCATTTTCGTGATGTTTCTGGTCATGGGATCAAGTCAGGCGATGCAGGCGGCGTGGATCGAAGACACGTTATCGCTGTTGCCGCCGATCCTGTTCCTGATCGCCGCGCGGCTTGAACGGATGCCGCCAAGCCCGAAGTATCCCTTTGGCCTGCACCGCATTGGCACCCTGGCCTTTGCCCTCTCGGCGGCGGCGCTGACCTTGATGGGCGGTTATCTGGTGTATGACGCGGTGGTCACGTTGGTGCGGCAGGAACATCCCACCATCGGCAGTATCGAACTGTTTGGCACCGAGATCTGGATGGGCTGGTTGATGGTGGCGGCATTGGTCTATTCGATCATCCCGCCAGTGATCTTGGGGCGCAGGAAGCTGGCCATCGCGCCCGACATTCAGGACAAGGTGTTGCATGCGGATGCTGACATGAACGCCGCAGACTGGAAGACCGGCGTTGCGGGTATTCTGGGCATCATCGGTATCTCGATGGGGTTCTGGTGGGCCGATGCCGTGGCTGCGGGGTTGATCGGGTTGGACGTGCTGAAAGACGGTGGGCGCAATCTGCGTATCTCGGTCGCGGAGCTGTTGGACGGTGCGCCGCGCAAGCTTGGCTCTGCCGAGCGTCAAGATCTGGCGGATCGTGTTCAGAAAGGCATGGACGGCGCGCCCGTCGTCAAGCTGCGCGAGGCCGGACGCTATCTGCACGTTGTGATCGGCGACGACGACGAATTGCTGCCCGATGCGACGCGCGCGAAAGAGCTGGTTGGCGAGGATGACGCCTGGCGCGTGGTCACCCTGAGCGTGAAGCCCGAAAACTAGGCTGCCCCGGGACCGTTGGATTTTTTTCTACATTTATTCGCGTTTTCAGCGACGGAATTTTCAGACCGTGCGTTAAATCGCTTAATGACCTGATCTGGATAGTTGGAATAATGCGGAAATTTGTGAGTTTGCTGGTGGCCGTCGGGCTTTTGTTCGGGGCTTATGCCATCACCTTTGGCCTGCCCGGCACGGATGCCACAAGCGAGGCGGCGCAGCCTCAGTCCGCGTCGGGCGGGCGCCCTGCAGGTGGCCCCCCTGGGGCCGGGCGTGCACGGGGGGCGACGTCGGTGGTGACGACCGCGCTGGAACAACGCCCCTACGAGGTGACTTTATACGCGACCGGCACAGCATCCTCTTTGCGCAGTGCGGATGTGGTGACTGAAACCGCCGGTACAGTGGTCGAAACCCGGCTGACCGCGAACCGCGAGGTTGAACAGGGCGAGGTCCTTGTGCGGTTGGATGCGCGGACCCAAGAGCTGAACCTTGAAATCGCGCGCGCCAATCTGCAGCAGGCGACCGATACGGTCGACCGCTATGACCGGCTGCGGGCCGGTGGCAATTCTACCATTACCGATGTCGCACAGTCAGAGGCGCGGGTGGCGCAGCAACTGGCCGATGCCGAAGTGGGTCTGGCCGAAGTCGCGCTGGAAGACCGCACGATCCGCGCGCCCATCTCGGGGCGTCTGGGGCTTAGCGAGGTTGAGGTCGGCGATATCCTTGGCGCGAATGACGTGATTGCAACGATTGACCAGACCGAAACGCTGGTGGTCGAATTCGAACTGCCCGAACGCGCCATTGGCATGCTGGGGCAGGCGCATGAGGTGCTGGTCTCTACCTCTGCCTTTGTCGGTCGGTCGATCACCGGAGAGATCCTGTCATTCGACAGCCGGATCGATGCGGTCACGCGCTCGGTCACGGTGAAGGCCAAGATCGACAATGCGGAACGCATCCTCTGGCCGGGCATGACCTTTGCGGTGCGCCTGCTGCATGAAAGCGAACCGCTGCCGGTCTTGCCATCGACCGCGGTGACGTGGTCGCGCATGGGGCCTGCGGTCTGGGTCGATGACGGCGGGACGGCGGTGCGGGTGCCGATCACGATCCTTTACCGTAAAAACGAATTCGTCTGGGTCGAGGCCGACATCGCCGATGGCGCAATGGTCGTGACCGAAGGCGCGCAAAAACTGCGGGACGGGGCGAAAATCACCGCGGTCGGTGCCGAGACTGAAAAGGCACCGTCATGAGCGATACCCCTGCAAAGCCCCGTGGCGGGCTCGCCGATCTATTCGTCTCGCGGCCGATTTTCGGGATCGTCATCAACCTGCTGATCCTGATCGCAGGTCTGGCGGCGCTTGTGGCTGTCGACGTGCGGGAAATGCCCGACGTTGACCAGCCGGTTTTATCCGTGCGCACCACCTATGAAGGCGCGGTGCCCGCCACCGTCGACCGCGAGGTGACGCAGGTGCTTGAGGATGCCCTGAGCGCGCTTGAGGGGTTATCTTATATGGAATCCACCTCGACCACGGGGTCGAGCCGGATCACCATTGATCTGTCCGAAGGCACCGATGTCGATGTCGCGGCAAATGAGGCGCGCGAGATCGTTTCGTCCACGTTGCGTGACCTGCCCGATGATATCGAGGATGATCCGACCGTGACCAAAAGCGACAGCAACGCGGATGCGATCATCCGGCTGGCGCTGATGGGCGACGCGAGTCTTGATGCGTTGACCGAGCTGGCCGAGGGCGTCGTCTATGACCGGCTGTCCACCATTGACGGCATTGCAGAGGTCACCCTGCGCGGCGAACAACCTAACGAGTTCCGCGTGACGCTGGATATGCCCGCGCTGCTTAGTCGGGGGATGACCCTGTTCGATGTCTCTGACGCGCTGGCAGCGCTGCGCGATGACACGCCGCTGGGATCGCTCGATTCAGATGCGCAAACCTTGGCGCTGCGGGTCGGCAACGCGAATGTCACTGTTGATACCGTGGGCCAGATCCCGATTGATGCGAATACGCGCGTTTCCGATGTGGCGTTCGTGCGGCTGCTGCCGGAAGAGGACGCCGTGCTAACCCGCGTGAACGGGCAAACCGCCGTGGGCATGGACATCACGCGGCAATCCGTGGGCAACACGCTGTCGATCTCGCAAGATGTGGCCGTTGCGGTGACTGATCTGCAATCGGCGCTGCCCGACGGCGTTCGGCTTTTCGTGACCTCTGACGACGGGACATTCATCAGGGGATCCTTGACCGAGGTGATGAAATCCATCGCTTTGGCGACGGGGATTGTGGTTGTGGTGATCTTTGCCTTTCTACGCTCCCCCCGTGCGGTGATGATCCCGGCGGTGACCATTCCGGTGTCGCTGGTGGGCACGGTTGCCGCGATCTGGCTGACCGGGTTTTCGGTCAATACCATCAGCCTGCTGGCACTGGTGCTGGCGACGGGGATGGTGGTGGATGACGCGATTGTCGTGATCGAGAATATCGTGCGCAAACGTAAACAGGGGATGGGGGCCTTTGCTGCCGCTGCGGCGGGCACGAACGAGGTGTTCTTTGCCGTCATCTCTACCACCGCGACGCTGGCGGCGGTGTTTATCCCGATCTCTTTCCTGCCCGGTCAGGCCGGTGGGGTGTTCAGCGAATTCGGCTTTGTGCTGGCCTTTGCTGTCACGCTGTCGTCCATCACCGCGCTGACGCTGGCACCGGTTCTGGCGGCCTTTCTTGATCCGGGGAAATCCGCGCTCGAGGCAACGGCAAAGCCGCAAGGCTGGGCCGGGCGGATGTTTGACACGGTGATGGACAAAGCCATCCGCATGCCGTTGGTGGTGCTGGGGGCGGCGGGGGCCTTTGTGATCGTGGCGGCGGGGGCGGCGGGCACTTTGCCCTCTGCCATCACGCCCGACGAGGATCGCGGGTTCTTTCTGGTACAGGCGCGCGGTGCGTCCGATACCACGATCGACTACCTTGATACCCAGGTTGATCAGATCGAAGAGATCCTGACCCCCTATCAGGAAAGTGGCGAGGTTACTTCGGTTCAAAGCATCGTTGGCGTCGGCGGTGGCACCAGCGCCTTCATCATCGTGCGGCTCGATGACTGGAGCAATCGCGACCGCAGCCAATCCGCACTGGTCGCCGAGATCAGCGGCAAGCTGGCGCGGGTGCCCGGCGTTCAGGCCTCTGCGCGGGGAACCAACAGCCTCAATATCCGGGGCGGCGGGCAGGGCTTGCAATTCGCGGTGACGGGCAAGGACATCGCGGCGATGACCACGGCAACCGAGGCTTTGGTCGCGGCGATGGCGCAGGATGAGGCGTTTTTGAACCCGCAACTTTCCAACGACGCAGTGCAGGCGCAATACGAGGTCCGCGTTGATCCCGAAATGGCAAGCGTCTTTGGCCTGACAGAGGCCGAGATCACCCAGACCATCGGCGCAATGACCCAAGGCAAGGTCGCCGTCACCGTCTTTGCGGACGAGATCGAGACGGATGTGAATGTCGTGCCGGGTGGCCCACCGATCGATGACCCGTCTGATCTTGATAACATCCAGCTGCAGTTGCCGGGCGGTGCCTATGTGCCCCTGTCCGCGGCGGCAGAGCTGGTGCCCGTGGTCAGCCAATCCACGCTGGAACGGCAGGGCGGGTCGCTGGCGGTGTCGGCGCAGGCGAACCTGAACGACGGTATCGATCTTAGCGTCGCGATGACCCGTCTGACGGCGATTGCCGACAGCGTGCTGCCCGACGGGATGGGGATCATCTTTACCGGCGAGGCGGCGACACTGAGCGACAGCCAGACAGAGATGTATATGGTGTTCGGCGTCGCGTTGGTGGTGGTCTTCCTTGTGCTGGCCGCGCAGTTCGAAAGCATCGCCAGTGCTGTCGTCATCATGCTGACCGTGCCCTTTGGTCTGGCGGCGGCGCTGTTCGCGATCTCGCTTAGCGGTGGATCGTTGAACTACTACAGTCAGATCGGGCTGGTGATGCTGATCGGGGTGATGGCGAAGAACGGTATCCTGATCGTCGAATTTGCCAACCAGTTGCGTGAGGCGGGGCAGGATATCGACAGCGCCATCCGTGACGCGCTGCGTCTGCGGATCCGCCCGGTGATGATGACGATGGTGTCGACCGTCTTTGGTGGCTTGCCGTTGATCCTGACCTCGGGCGCGGGGGCCGAAGCGCGCATCGCCGTGGGCTGGGTGATCGTGGGCGGGCTTGGCTTTGCCACCATCTTCACCCTATTCCTCACGCCGGTGTTCTACCGCTATGTGGCGGTCTGGGGGGCAGAGCCGGGGATGGCGTCAAAACGTCTGACCCGCGAGGCGGCGGTCTGACGAAAACCGCGGGGCCGGTCGCAAAGAACCGGCCCCGCGTTGGTCTGCTTCTGGCGGTGCGAAAAGGGTGTTCGCCCCTTCGCCCCGCAACAATCAGTCGATATGGGTGACCAGCGTTTCCGCCGACTTGCGTACTTTTTTCATCGGGGCCAGCCAGTCGGATTCCGCATCGCGGTAGCCCAGAGGCAGCAGGATCACCGACCGCAGGCCGCGCTCTTTAAGGCCCAGAATCTCGTCTACCTTCGCTGGGTCGAAACCCTCCATCGGGGTGCTGTCGACCTCTTGTTCAGCGGCGGCAACCAGTGCCACCCCAAGCGCGATATAGGCCTGACGCGCGGCATGGGCGTAGTTTACCTCGGCATCGCGGGGCAGGTAGTTGTTTTTCAGGTTCTCGTAATAGGCGCTGAGCAAGGGCAGGTCGCCACGGGCTTCGACATTCAGATCGGTGACCGCGTCTATGCGGTCTTTGGTGTAGTTATCCCACGCCGCGAACACCAGCAGATGTGACCCTTCGGTGATCTGGGTCTGGTCGCTGGCGGCTTTCTGGATCTGCGCCAGCTTGTCGGGGTTGGTCACGACCAGCAGCTCGAAGGGCTGGGTGCCGCTTGAGGTGGGGGTCATGCGGATGGCTTCGACGATGGTGTCGACTTTGTCCTGAGGGACTTTCTTGGACGGGTCCATCTTCTTGGTCGCATAGCGCCAGTTCAACTGCTCTAATAGGGTGCTGGTCATCGTGATCATCCTGTTTTTGGCCCCTCGGGGCGGCGTGTGTACCGGCGCGATGTAGGAATCCCCGCGCCCCAACACAAGGAGACCGGCGCACTTCGCACCGGTCCCTGTTGGTGTTGGGGCGTCAGGTCAGGGTCAGATCGACCGGCCCGCCCCGTCCCAGTAGGGCGCGCGCAGGCGGGGTTTGAAGATCTTGCCGCTGTCTTCGCGGGGCAGGGCCTCGTGGAAATCGACAATCCGTGGCGCTTTGAAACGGGCCAGTTTGCCGTCAAGGAAATCCAGCACCTTCTGTTTGTCGGCGCTATGCCCATCGGCCAGTTCAACCGCCGCGACGATCTGTTCGCCAAATTCGGGGTCAGGGGCGCCAAAGACGGCGACATCGCGGATGAAAGGCGCGCGCATCAGCACCGCCTCGATCTCGGCGGGAAAGATATTGGCCCCGCCCGATATGATCATGTCTTTCTTGCGATCCGTGATGAACAGGAACCCGTCCTCATCCACCGATCCCAGATCCCCGACAGAGAAATGCCCGTGCTTTTCAGCCGAGGCGCGGCTTTCGGGATCGTTGGAATAGTCGAACCCGCCGAAGGCATCCATGCGGGCATAAATCTCGCCCACCTGACCGGCGGGCAGCTCGTTCCCATCGGGGTCAAGGATCATCAGCGTGCCGCCCATCTGCATCCGCCCTGCGGTACCGGGCCGTGCCAAAGCATCTGCCGAGGATACCATCGTCATAAACCCGATCTCTGTCGCGCCGTAGCTTTCCCAGAACACCGGCCCCCACCAGTCGATCATCGCTACTTTCAGGTCATGTGGCCAGGGTGACCCCGTCGAGACGCAGAATTCCACCGAGGACAGGTCATATTTCGCCTTCACCTCTTGGGGGAGCTTCAGCATCCGGCTCATCATGGTGGGGACCAGATAGATATGAGTGATGCGCTGAGCCTCGATCGTGGCAAGGAAGCTTTCCGGGTCGAACTTGGGCGCGACAAAGGTCGATACGCCCGGGGTGACCAGCGCGGCAGAGGTCAGCGTTGACGGTGCCGAGTGATAGATGGGCGCGGCCGTAAAGAACCGCGAGCCGGGTTTGAGCTGCAACATCTCGGTGCCTACGCGCGAAAGCACCTCTTCAAAATCGCGCTTGGGCCCGCCCCCCAAACGCCGCACGCCCTTCGGCTTGCCGGTCGAGCCCGAGGTATAGCGCATCAGCGGGCGCATCATCTCGCGCGGGGTGATGGGGTCGGCGGCATCTACCAGCGCGGACCATTCCGGTGTCTCGGGGTCGGTCTTTGCGGCGGCGTCATCAATGCCATAGGCTTGACGCAGCGCGGTATCAGGGGTGACCGCGATGACCGTGCGCCCTTCGAGGGCGGGGCGCAGCGCGTCGATCAGGTCACGGTGGATGATCACGAACTGTGCGCCGCTGTCGTCACAAATGGCGCCGGCCTCTTCTGCGGCGGCGTGCCAGTTCTGCGCGACGATGACCGTGCCGGCCATGGCCGCAGCGCGCATGACCTCAAGCTGGGTCAGATCGTTGCGCATGATCAGCGCCACAGGCACATCCGCGCCCGCCCCCAGACGCGTCAGCGCCGCAGCACCCTGCGCCGCGCGCTGTTCAAACGCCTCTCGTGCAAGCTTGCGATCAAAATCCGCAATCACCGTATCCGACATTAAATGTACTCCCTTCGTGCCAATGCCCGCCCGCCACCTTCGGGCGCGCAGGTTGTTTCGTTCCCTTACGCTAAGGTAACCTTACTTTGGGTAAGGGTCCATCGGGGGCCCGTGGGCGACGTTACGGCAGAGCGGATTTCTCTTAGGTGAATCGGCACTTGACGGCTATACCGGAAATATATTCTGTTTTTCACAGATGTCTTGGGAGGGATAATCGTGGATGTACTGATTTCGGTCGTCTTGCCGCTTGGCTTGGCGTTTATCATGTTTACCTTGGGTGTCGGGCTGACACCTGCGGATTTCGCCCGTGTCGGGCAACGGCCGCTTGCGTTTTTCATCGGGGCGCTGAACCAAAGCATCCTGCTGCCGCTCGTGACCTTTATCTGTGTGCTGGCCTTCGGCATCCGCGCGGAAATGGCCGTGGGCTTCATGATCTTGGCGGCCTGCCCCGGTGGGGTGACCAGCAATGTGATCTCGAAGCTGGCGAAAGGGGATGTGGCGCTGTCGGTGTCGCTGACGGCGGTGATCAGCCTTGCCAGTGTGGTGACCGTGCCGCTGATTTTGGGCCTGTCGATGGGATATTTCATGGGCGATGCCGCGCCCGAGATCGACATCACCAAAACCGCGGTCACCATGTTTGCCCTGACGGTGGTGCCTGTCACGCTTGGCTTGGGCGCGCGGGCGATGGCCCCTGCCGCGATGGCCCGGGCGGAGCCTAAGCTGAGTGCGGTGGCGACGATCCTGTTTGCGGTGATCGTGCTGGCGGCGTTGGCGGCGAATTGGGCGCTGTTTGTGGAAAATATCGTGGTGATTGGGCCCGCGCTGCTGGTCTTGCTGGCCGCGCTGACCACCATCGGCTTTGTCGTGCCGCGGCTGCTTGGCCGGTCGGTGACCGAGGCCAAGACCATCTCGGTCGAGACGGGGGTGCAGAACAGTACCCTGGGGATCGCCGTTGCCGCGATCATTGTCGGCGGCGAGGGTGGGTTCACCGCCTATGCGCTGCCGTCGGCTGTTTACGGTATCCTGATGTATCTGATCATCCTGCCCGTCGTTTTGAAATACCGCCGCATCGGCACAGCGTAAGGAGCTTTGCATGAACACCTCTGACGTTATTATCGTGGGCGGCGGTCTGGCCGGACTGGTCGCCGCAGCCGAACTGGCTGATCGTGGGAAACAGGTCACCCTCATCGATCAGGAACCCGAAGCCTTTCTGGGCGGGCAGGCCTTCTGGTCCCTTGGCGGGCTGATGCTGATCGACAGCCCCGAACAGCGCCGGATGGGCATCAAGGACAGCCGCGAACTTGCGCTGCAAGACTGGATGGGATCGGCGCAATTCGACCGGCCCGAAGACGCGTGGCCGCGCAAATGGGCCGAGGCCTATGTCGATTTCGCCGCAGGCCCGATGCGCAGCTGGTTGTACGATATGGGGATGCGGTGGTTTCCCGTCGTGGGATGGGCCGAACGCGGCGGCAGCTTTGGGTCGGGTCACGGCAATTCCGTGCCGCGCTTCCACCTGACCTGGGGTGTTGGGCCCGGAACAATGGAACCATTCGAACGCCGCGTGCGGGAACATCAGCAGGCCGGTCGCATCACGCTGAAATTCCGCCATCGCTGTTCGCATATCATCATGGAAAACGGTGCCGCGGTCGGTGTTTCGGGCGAGGTGCTGGCGGCGGACGGGGCATCGCGCGGGCAAAAGACCAACCGTGATATCGTGGGCGATTTCGAACTGCGCGCGCCCTCTGTCGTTGTTACCTCTGGCGGGATCGGCGGAGATTTCGAGCTGGTGCGCAAGTCATGGCCGACGGCACGTCTTGGGCCCGCCCCGAAAGAGATGATCGCCGGCGTGCCCGCCCACGTCGATGGCCGCATGATCGCCATCAGCGAGGCGGCGGGCGGCCAGCTGATCAACAATGACCGCATGTGGCACTATACCGAGGGGGTGAAGAACTGGGACCCGATCTGGCCCAACCACGGTATCCGTATCCTGCCCGGCCCGTCGTCGATGTGGTTCGATGCAAAGGGCAACCGCTTTCCCGCGCCGTCGCTGCCGGGGTTCGACAGTCTGGGGTCTTTGAAGATGATCCTTGATACGGGCTTTGATTATTCGTGGTTCATCACGACGCAGAAGATCGTGAAAAAGGAATTTGCCCTGTCGGGGTCAGAGCAGAACCCCGATTTCGCCGACAAAAGCTGGGTCAAAGTCTTGCAGCAACGTATCCTGAACAAGGCCGCGACCCCCGCCGTCGAGGCTTTCAAGGAGCATGGCGAGAATTTCGTCGTCGCCCAAACATTGCCCGAGCTCATCACCAAGATGAACGGGATGGAGGGGAATGACCTGTTGTCGCTTGACAAGATCGAGGCCGAGATCAGGGCCCGCGACAGGCAGGTCGATAACAACTTCACCAAAGACGCGCAGATCACGGCGATCCATGCGGCGCGGAATTATCGCGGCGACAAGCTGCAACGCACGGCGAAACTGCACAAGATCCTCGACCCTGAAAACGGCCCGTTGATCGGGGTCAAGCTGAACATCATCACGCGCAAAACTCTGGGCGGGTTGCAGACCAATCTTGACAGCCAGATGCTGGATGCCTCTGGCACGCCGATCCCGGGGCTGTTCGCGGCAGGCGAGGTCGCCGGTTTTGGCGGCGGTGGGTATCACGGGTATAACGCGCTTGAGGGGACGTTTCTGGGCGGCTGCATCTTTTCGGGGCGGCAGGCGGGGCGGGCGGATACCATCGCCTGACCCGCAGGCGCTAATCCGACAGGTATTGCGACAGATAATGCTCAAGCACTTTGGTCAGCTCTTGCGAATAGGGGCGAGAGCTGCGCCGATCCGCCTGCGCCGCGACCAGATCTTCCATCGCAAGGGAAATCTGGATCGTGGTTTTGGCCACCACCACGGGATCGCCGCCCTGAAACCCGTCGGCACCGCTTTCCCATCTGTTGCATAGAAAGCGGACCAGATCATCGTGGTCGTCATCCTCGATCGCGAGCGGCCCGCGTTTCGTCGCGAAATGCAGCAGCAGCGGGCGGTAGTAGGGATGCCGCGCCAGATAGCTGCGCTGCACATCCAGCACGGCACGCAACCGGTCCCGCCATGTTGTATGGGCGTGAACATCATCAAGGCTTGCGAAAAGCTTGGCGCGTAATTCATTGGCGGTCTGCGAATAGAGTTCAAGCAGCACGTCATCAAGCGTGGGAAAATACCGATAGATAGAGCTGACAGGCACCTCGGCACGGGTCGCGATGGCGGTGGTGGTCAGGTCTTGCAACCGGTTCTCGGCCAGCAGCGCCGCTGTGGCGTTCAGGATGACATGCACGCGGGTCACCGCACGCGACTGGCGCGGCGTTTCACGGGTCCGCAGGGGGCCAAAGATGATCGGGACCATGGGTTTCCCTTTCTGCGCAGCGATGCGGGTTTCGGCAGTCCCATAACGATAGGGGCGTAGAACCCCAAGCGTAAAGAGAGACGCTGCATCAGGCGACTGCCGCGGCCTAACCAATCAATCACCCATTCCGATCATTTGGACAATTATAATCCGTTGGATTGATGTATCGGAATAGCCGATAGTGCACAGGTAACGACGATACTTAGGCACGCTATGACTGATACGACCCTCTCTGACCACATCCACGCTGATAAAACCACGCCATTGATCTGGCCGGGTCTGGCGCTCGCCGCCATGATCGCCGCGCTGGCCTTTGCGCTGCGGTATCTGCCGGGGGTGGGGATGCTGAGCCCGTTGATCCTCGCGATCCTTCTGGGCATGGCGCTGCGCAACACCCTTGGCACGCCCGAGGTGGCGAAGGCAGGGCTTGCGATCAGTATGCGGCCGGTGTTGCGGGCGGGGATTATCCTGATGGGGTTGCAGCTGACGCTGGGGCAGGTTGCGGCTGTCGGCTGGGTGGGGGTCGCGGTGATCGCGCTGTCGCTGGTGCTGACCTTCGGGTTCACCACATGGCTGGGCCGCGTGCTGGGGGTGGATGCCAAGCTGACGCAGTTGATCGCGGCGGGCACGTCGATCTGCGGGGCCTCTGCCGTGATCGCAACCAATACCGTCACCCGTGGCCGCGACGAAGACGTCGCCTATGCGGTGGCCTGCGTGACGATTTTTGGCTCGCTCTCCATGATCCTGCTGCCCTTGGCGGAAAACTGGTTGACCCTTGGCCCGCGCGGCTTTGGCCTTTGGACAGGTGCGTCGATCCACGAGGTCGCCCAGGTCGTCGCCGCCGCCTTCCAGCGCGGCGAGGAGGCCGGACAGTTCGGCACGATTGCCAAGCTCACGCGGGTGATGATGCTTGCCCCGATGATCCTGTGTCTGGGGGCCTTTGCCGCGCGGCGGCGTCAGGGGCAAAGCGGTGGCGGCAAGGCCCCGATCCCGTGGTTTGTTTTCGGGTTCATCGCGATGGTCGGCGTGGCCTCGACCGGTTGGGCACCGCAGGCGGTGCTGGCCCCCGCGACCGCTGTGACGCAATTCCTGCTGGCGATGGCGCTTGCGGCGATGGGGCTTGAGACTGATCTGCGCAAACTTGCCGCGGCGGGGGGGCGTCCGGCCTTGCTGGGGGCGGCGGCTTGGGTCTTTATCATGGGGGTCAGCCTTGCGCTGATCATCCTGACGGGGGCCGCCTGATGACACTGGACCAGTTGCGCATTTTCGTTGCCGTGGCAGAGCGTGAACACATGACCCGCGCCGCCGAAGCATTGAACCAGACCCAAAGTGCGACCAGCGCTGCCATCGCCGCGCTGGAAGAGCGTCATAACCTGCGCCTTTTTGATCGTATCGGGCGGCGGATTGTGCTGACCGATGCGGGGCGCGATTTTCTGGGCGAAGCCCGCGCCGTTCTGGCCCGCGCCGCCATCGCCAGCCAGCGGCTGGATGATCTGGCGGGGGTGAAACGCGGCAGGTTGCGGCTTGCGGCAAGCCAGACGGTCGCGAACTACTGGCTGCCTGCGGTGATCGCGCGGTTCCGTGGGGCGCACCCCGAGATCGCGCTGACGGTGCGGATCGGCAACAGCGACGACGCCGCCCGCGCGGTCGAAGCATTGCAAGCTGACATCGGCATTATCGAGGGGGACTGCCAGCTCACCACACTCCGCGCTAAGGCGGTGGCGGGGGATACGCTGCGGTTGGTGTTTCCAAGCGGTGCCGAGGGGGGCGATCTTTCGCCCGAACGCTTGCGGCAGACCCCTTGGATCCTGCGTGAAGCAGGGTCAGGCACGCGCGACAGTTTTCGTCAGTGGCTCGGGCGGCAGGGTTTGGGGCTGGAGGAACTGGAAAGCACGCTGGAGCTTCCGTCAAACGAGGCGGTGTGCAGCGCGGTCGAAGCGGGCATCGGTGCTGCGCTGCTGTCCGATCTGGTGGTCCGCCGGTCGATCGAGGCGGGGCGGATGGTTGACGTGCCCATCGACACCCCGCAACGACAGTTTCACATCCTGACCCATGCCGAACGCCAGCCAAGCGCGCTTGAGGCCCGGTTCATACACCACGCCGAGACAAGCGCATAAGCGCGCCTCCTAGATAAGCTTCTGTCGCGCATCAGGGACAGTGGCGGGTGCCATCTTGGCGGCCTGAATCATCGCGGTCTTGCACCGCCACGCGGGCAGGCGGATGACGGCGCGGCTGTGATCCGCTTCTGCGTGGACCTCGAAATCGCCGCCGTGCATCTCGACCAGCTTGCGGGTCAGGGGCAGCCCCAGACCCAGCCCGCCCTTGGTCGCGCGGTGGTCCAGCGACCCGCCCACGACAAAGGGTTTGTAAAGTTCGGCCAGTTCGACATGTTCGTCGAAGCTGCCGTTGTCCCGCACCGAAATCTCGATATTCCCGTCCATGTCCTGAAACGTCTCTAGCGTGATGTCGGTCCCGCCGTGCATCACGGCATTCAACACCAAGGCTGTGACGGCAAGCTCGATCTGTTCGGCGTCCACATGCAGCGTATCCAGCATCACAGTATCACGAAGCGTGACCGTTTTGGCCGCCACATCCGTGGTGGGGAACTGCAACCCTGCAACCGCGCTCAGGATCGCGGCAAGGTCGCAGTTTTGTTCGTTCAACCGCAGCTCGCCGGTGCTGGCGTTACTATAGGACAGGATCGTTTCAATCAGTTTCGTCAGGTGATCCACCGACCGACGGGCCGAATGGATCAGCGTGGGGTTAGTACCGGTGCTTGCTGTCGCCTCCAACAGCTTGAGACTGCCGAAAAGCACGGTCAGCGGCGTGCGCAACTCGTGCCCGACCAAGGTCAGGAAGGCTGATTGCGCGGTTTTATCCTGCTGCACTTCGGGGGCTTCGGGTTGGCTCCGCTCTAGTGCGGCAACGACGATACGACCCAGATCGGTGAGCAGGGCAATCTGCTTTTCCGAAGGGTATTCATGGGGCTTCAGGTCCAGCGCGCACAGGCTTCCAAAGCGGTGACCGGAGGACAGGATAAGCGGCACACCGGCGTAATAGCGCGCCTCCGGCCCGCCCTTGGCGACCATCGGGTGCCGTTCAAAGCGGGCGTCCTTGCTGAGATCGGGCACGATCATCGGCGCGTCGGACATAATGGTGTGCGCACAAAAACCGGTGTCCTTGGGCATCGGGTCCAGATGCATGCCAACAACGGATTTATACCACTGGCTGTCCTCTTCGACCACGCTGATATGCGCAATCGGGCAGTCGAGCAGGGTGCGCGCCGCCTCGCATATCGTGTCAAACAACGCTTCGTTTTGTGCGGTCAGTCCCGGAATATCAAAAACGGCGCGCAGGCGGGCTTCTTCGTTAAAGGGAATCGGATAGGTTCTCATGCGGGGCTCCTTGGCTTTGGGGCAACTTGGTTAACAAATTGGGCATTCCTGCGGTCGCTTCGTGTCAGGACGGGGGGATAAGTAAGGTATGTTGACGTCACGGAAGGCGCGGCGGGTCGCCCACACATATGGTGGTTTCCAATCGCGGCGTTCCCTCCTATCGTTGCATCAATACGCAGGGCGAAGGGGGCGGAACGATGACATCCCACGGGCATGATCACAACGGCGATCATTCACATCTGACAGAAACCGAGGCGCGGGTGAGGGCGCTGGAAAGCCTGCTGAGCGCCAAGGGCTATATCGACAGCGCGGCGGTGGACCGGATCATCCAGACTTACGAGACCAAGATCGGCCCGCGCAACGGTGCGCATGTGGTGGCGAAATCATGGGTAGAGCCGGAGTTCGAGGCATGGCTGCGGCGCGATTCCTCTGCAGCGATCCATTCGCTCGGGTATCATTCCCGTCAGGGCGAGCATATCGAAGCGGTGTTCAACTCGGACGAGGTGCATCATCTGGTCGTCTGCACGCTGTGCTCTTGCTACCCGTGGTCGGTGCTAGGGCTGCCGCCGACGTGGTATAAATCGCCTCCCTTCCGGTCGCGGGCGGTGATTGATCCGCGTGGGGTACTGGCGGAGTTCGGCGTGACCCTTGATCCGGCAACGCGGGTCGAGGTGCATGATTCAACCGCCGAGATCCGCTATCTCGTGATCCCGCAGCGCCCGGCGGGAACCGAAGGCTATGCGATGGAACAGTTGGCCGATCTGGTGACCCGCAATGCGATGATCGGGACAGGGCTGGCGCGCGCGCCGCAGGTGGCATCATGAACGGCGGGGCGGACCTTGGCGGGATGATGGGCTTTGGCCCCGTGGTGCAAGAAGAGGACGAACCGCTGTTTCACGCCCCCTGGGAGGCCCGCGCGCTTGGGATCGTTGTGGCGCTTGGGGCCTGCGGGCAGTGGAATATCGATGCTGCGCGATCCGCGCGCGAGGATATGCATCCGGGCGATTATACCCGCACGCCCTATTACGCGATCTGGCTGAAAGCGGCCAAGCGGTTGATGGTGGAAAAGGGGATGCTCACCGAGGCAGAGATCGCGCAATCGGTGCCGCTGACCCCCGCCGCGCCGATCAAACGCAAGCTTGCTGCCGAAGATGTCGACGCCATGTTGGCGGCGGGTGGTCCGGCGGATCGGCCCGCGACTGGGACCCCGGCCTTTGCCGTCGGGGATCAGATCAGAACGATCAACAACCATCCCACAACCCACACCCGCATGGCACGCTATGCCCGCGACAAGATCGGGACAATCACCAAGGTGCACGGGTTTCACGTCTTTCCCGATAGCAATGCGCAAGGGCAGGGCGAGGATCCGCAATGGCTGTATCAGGTGGCCTTTTCGGCGCGCACGCTTTGGGGCGATCAGGCGCGCGCGGATGACAGCGTGACCCTTGATCTGTGGGAACCCTATCTGAGGACCGTATCATGACCCTGCCCGATCTTTCGCTTTTGCCCGATATTACGCTGTCGGATGATGAACCGGTGTTTGACGCGCCGTGGCAGGCGCAGGCGTTTGCGATGGCGGTGTCCCTGCATCAATCGGGGGCCTTCACATGGGCCGAATGGGCACAAGCGTTGACCGCAGAGGTGCATTCAGGGACAGAGCGTGACTACTACCAGCACTGGCTGACCGCGCTGGAAAAGATCGTGGCGCAGAAGCAGTTGACAACGGCGGGCGAGCTGGCGGCATGTAAAGACGCATGGCACGAAGCTGCGGCGCGGACGCCTCACGGGCAAGCTATCACGCTGTGAAGGGCTCCGGCGCAGGAAACCCCGCGCCGGAGGCGATGTCTTAGCGGCCGACCCAATCGGGCAGGAACATCACGATATCGGGCACGGCGATCAACGCCGCGACGATCAGCAGATCAACGATGACGAACCAGAACACGCCCTTGAAGATCGTGGACAGCGACGCGGTATTGCCGACCACACCTTTGATCACGAAGACATTCATCCCCATGGGCGGCGTAATCATCCCGATCTCGAGCAGTTTGACCAGCACCACACCGAACCACAGCAGGCTATAGCCCGTCTCTTCGACGATGGGCAGAACGATAGGCAAGGTCAGCAGCATCGCACCGACGGGCTCCAGCATCATGCCAAGCGCAAGATAGACGCAAACGATGCCGATCATGATCAACAGCGGCGCGGCACCAAAGCCCAGGATCGCATCGGACAGCGCGTCCCCGATCCCCGACAGCGCCAGAAAGCGTGTCAGCAGGCTGGCACCCACGGCGATGATCAGCAAAGCGGCGGTGGTGGTCAGTGTTTCGGTGATCGCCATGCGCAGCGCCTTGAACGTCAGCGTGCGGTACAGCAGGGCGACAATGGTCGACAGCATGGCCCCGATGGCACCCGCTTCGGTCGGGGTGAACGCCCCGCCAAACAGACCCGCGAACACACCGATTACGATCAGCAGCACCGGCCATGTCTGACCCAATGCCTTGATCTTCTCCGCGCGCGTCGCGCTGATCTGGACCGGAGGTGCAAGATCAGGGTTCATCTTCACCCGCACGAGGATCAGCACGATATAGGCGACCAGCGTGATCACCCCGACCACCAGCCCCCCCAGGAACAGGGCACTGACCGACTGGCGCGAGATGATGCCGTAAAGGATCATCAGGATCGATGGCGGGATCAGGGCCCCAATGGTCCCCGCCGCGGCAACGGTGCCCGTCGCCAGTTCGGGGCTGTACCGGTGACGCACCATTTCAGGCACCGCGATTTTACCCATCGCCGCAGAGCAGGCGACCGAGGATCCGGTCACAGCGGCAAAACCCGCGCAGCCAAAGACTGACGCAATCGCAAGTCCGCCCGGCAGGCTCGACAGCCAGATCTGCGCGGCGTTGAACAGCCCCTGCGTCAGCCTTGTGTGATAACAGATGAACCCCATGAACAGGAAGGCGGGGATAGAGCTCAGCACCCATGAATTGGCAAAGCTATAGGGCACGATCCCGAGGCTCCCCCAGGCGATGTTCCAGTTGAACATGGACCAAAGCCCGCCAAAGGACACGGCGATCAGCGAGATGCCAATCGGGATACGCATCAGGATCATCGCCAGCAGGATCGCGATAAAGATGCCTGCGATTTGTAACTCGGTCATTGTGCGTCTCCGCCGGCTAGATAGGGGTCTTCAACCTGCAAGGCGTTCAACCCGTGGGGGCGGCCGGTAAGGTGACAGATGAATTTCCACGCGGCGACGATCGACATCAGGCCAAAGCCCAAGGGCAGCGCCAGATAGGTGGGCCATGTGGTCACCTTGCCGCCTGCCTCGATCGAATAGGAGCCGCCGATAAATTTCGCCAAAGCCTCGTCTCCGGTGCGGATCGCGACGGTGGCGGTCACGATGCAGGTCAGCAACAAGGCCAGCCCCGCGAGAAAGCTTTGTACTTTGGTGGGAAACCTTTCGACCAGCAGTTCAACCGCGATGTGGCTGTCGTTTTGCTCAACAGCGGCGAGAGGCAGAAAGGCAATCGCGACCATATAAAAGGCCGAGACGTAAAGAATAGTAGAGTTCAGCGGCGTATCGAACGCAAAGCGCATGACCACGTCGATGGTGACATGGGCAACCAGCATCAGAACAATGATACCAGCCAGCGAAGCGGTCAACGTGATCACCGCAGAGATCACTGACGCGATAAGTTTCATCGGAGTATCCGTTTGCAAAAGGGGCCGTCGGGGGGCCACGCGCATCGGCGCGGCACCCCGTTGTGATCAGCGGATAGGCGGCTTACTGGGCGTAAGTCGCTGGGTCCACTTTGGAAATCACCTGATCCCAGATCACTTGGTTCAACGCGTCAGCGCTGTCCACGTCGACCACCAGATCGTTCCACTTGGCCAACAGGGGCTCGAAATCGGCGGCGATCTCATCGGCCCGCGCTACGTCATAAGTGTCTTTGAACAGGGCGGAAACGGTCTTGAGGTCCTGACGGCTGAATTCCTTGACCGCTGCCAGCAGCTCTGCGTCGGGTTCGTGGATGTTGATCCCGGCCCCACGCGCATGTTCGATCGCCGCGGCATCATCAGTGTAGAAGTTCCATGTGGTATGCGCCGTCATCTGGCTGCCACCCCACAGCAGGGCTTCGCGCGATGCGTCGTCCATGCCCTTCCAGCGGTCCGCATTCACGTTTGCCGAGGAAACGCCCGCAAAGACACCGCCCGGTACGGCCAGCGTGATGTCGGTGACGACCTCGTGCAGGTTGTAGTTTGTCAGCTCGGGCGCGGACAACATGGCGCAGTCGATGATGCCTTGATCCAGCGCTTCATAGGCTTCGGAAACGGGCAGACGCACGCCTTGGGCGCCGAAAGCTTCGGCGAAGCGCACGAAACCCGCACCACCGGCACGCAGACGCAGACCGTTCAGATCTTCGACGGAGGTGACTTTGACGTCCTTGCACAGCAGGTTGTACAGCGGGGTCACGCCGCCGCCGGTATAGACCTGATTTTGTGCGCTATATTCTTCCAGACACTCGGGGCATTTGGTGAAGGTGTATTCGACCATCGCGCCGGTGAAGGCCAGCGGCTCTTTACCTGTGGGTTTTTCAACAAGGTTCACCAGCAGGTTCATCTCGTGCAGGAAGAGGTTGGTGGAATATTCCGCCGGGTAGTAGGGCGGCAGCACAAAGCCGACATCCGCCAGACCGTCGCGCACACCGGGCGAGGTTTCAGGCAGGCTCAGCAAGGACATCGCGAAACCGGTTACGTCGACTTCACCGTCAGAGCGTTCGGCCACGGCTTCGGCGTAGGCGTCAACCGCCAGACCGATGGCAGAGTTATTCGGATAGCCGTAGGCAAAGTTCAGACGCTCTTTCGCGCTGGCCTGACCGGCGATGGCAACAGCAGCGACCAATGCGGTGACTGCGACGGATGATTTATAAGTCATGTATGTCCTCCCAAACATATATTTCGGGTCACGCAACCGCGCAAAACGCGTGGTTGCCCCTTGATTTTCGGTACTCGGCACACCGTCCATTCCCACGGTCTGATGTGTTGAGCCTGTGTTTTGACGGTCCAACATTCCGAGTAGTATGTTACTCTCGTAACAGGGCGCGCAGGTGTCAATAGCTGTCGGTGATGTAAGTGCGCTAACGGATAATTACGGGGGGTCCGCTGACGCAACGGCTTGTCACAACCGTTTTTTTCGGCTCAGTATTCACGCTACACGGGCAAAACCCCCGTTCTTTACTGCGCACCCGCTGTCAAAGGCTGAACCGAATGGACGAACACATCGATGACGACACGCTGACGGACGCCACCGAGGGGGCCGCGCCCAAGCATGACAGCCGCCGCGAGATCATCGAGGCGGCGGCGCAGTGCTTTATGCTCAAGGGGCTCGACAAGGCGACGATGGACGATATCGCCGATGTTCTGGGCGCGACCAAGGGGCGGGTGTACCACCATTTCCGGTCCAAGAACGCGATCTATTTCGCGGTGTACCGACAGGCGATGCAATATTGTTTTGACGCGGTTACCCCGCTGATATCATTGGATACTTCCAGCATAAGCAAGCTTGAATTGATGGCCCATGCCCATGCGCGGGTGATGATGGATACGCTGCCCTATCAGCGCAGTATCCGCTTGGGCGTAGAGGTCTATTTGCGCGGCTCCACCACCGAAGCCGAGCGCGCCGTGCTGCGCGAGCTGATTACCCTGCGCAACGACTATGAAAATCTCTACCGCGAGGTGCTGCGCGCGGGTGTGGCGCAGGGGGAGTTGGACGTGCCAAACATCGAAATCGCCAGCCGTGCGTTGATGGGTGCATTGAACGGGCTGGTTGACTGGTACCGTATCCGTCCCGATCAATCCGAGGGGGAGCGCGACGCGCTGGCCCGTGCTTTGGCGCATGCCGTGGTGCATGGCACCACGGCATAATCCATTTTCCTAGGCCGGTTTGGCCGCCGCATCCGCGCGGCGCTCTTTCGCGAGATAGGTGTGATATAGCGCCGGCACACCGATCAGCGTCAGAACAGAGGCAAAGCCCAAACCGCCCATAATCGTCACCGCCATCGCGGCAAAGAACGAATCGGCCAGCAGCGGCACCATCCCGAGGATCGTCGTGACCGCCGCCAGAACCACAGGGCGCAAACGGCTGACACTGGCGGTGACAATGGCGTCGTGCTGGTTCAGGCCGTTTTCTTTCTGCACGTCGATCTCTTCGACCAGAACAATGGCGTTCTTGATCAACATCCCCGACAGCGACAGCAGCCCCAGCAGCGCGGTAAAGCTGAACGCCAACCCCGAGAACAACAGCCCCAGTGCCGCCCCGTTGATCGCCATGGGCACGATGGTCCAGATCACCGCCGTCTGACGCAGTTTGCCAAACAGCAGAATGGTGATCAGCAACATGGTCCCGAAGCTCAGCGGCATCTGCTTGCCAAGCGAGGCCTGCGCGTCGCCCGCGTTCTCGAACTCTCCGCCCCATTCAAGGGTATAGCCGACCGGCAGCTCGATCTCTTCGATCAGCGGGCGGATCTGCGGGAAGACGGTGGGCGGGGTGACGCCTTCGATGACGTTGGCCTGTACCGTGATCGTCTGCACGCGGTTGCGCCGTTCGATCACCGCGTTTTCGGCGGTGACCTTGAACCCGTCGATCACTTGGCTCAGCGGCAGGTAGTCCCCAAGCGCGGCAGAATAGACGATCTGGTCGGGCAGCTGCCCGTTGCTCGCGGATTCCGCACGCGGCACCCGCACGATGATGTCGATCAGCCGGTCCCGTTCGCGGTAGGTGCCCGCGGTGATCCCATTGGTCGACAGGGCAATCGCATCCGCCACATCGCTGCGCCCGATGCCCACGGCCTGCGCACGATCCTCCGCATAGACAGGGCGGGTCACAAGCACTTTCTCGCGCCAATCGACATGTTCGGTATGCAGCAGCGGGGTTGCGTCACGCAGGATATCCTCTGCCTGATCGGCCAGATCGCGCAGCACTTCGGGGTCAGGCCCAGAAAAACGCGCCTCGATATCCGACCCGCCACCGGGGCCGAAAATGATCCGCTTGGTCTGCACTTCTGCCCAAGGCAGCGCGTTGATCGCGAACTGGTCAAGCTCGGCGCGCAGGGCGGGGATTGCGTCAGCCGAGGTGGCGCGCACCACCAGCTGCCCGATCGAAGGGTCGCTGTCTCCGGGTGTGTAGGTCAGAACATAGCGCGTCAGGCCGGCACCGATGGTCGTCGTCACCGTGTCCACGTCGTCGCGCGCGAGCAGCCAATCCTCGACCACCGCAAGATCGCGGGAGGTCGACTGGATAGAGCTGCCTTGCTCAGCCTTATATTCAAAGTAGAACAGCGGCGTGTTGGACGCAGGGAAGAACTGCTGTTTGACCTGACCAAAGATCATCACACAGGCCACCGTGGTGCCGATCAAGCCGGCAAACACCAGCCAGCGGAACCGCAGCACCAGCCTGACAAGGTTGCCATAGCTGCGGAAAATCGGGCCGTTATACCCGCTGTCGTCATCTGCCAGCCCGCCGATCTTCAGCATATAGTGCCCCAGCAAAGGCGTCACAGTCACCGCCACGACCCACGACATCAACAACGAGATCGCGATCACCGCAAAAAGCGAGAACATGAATTCGCCCGTGGCATCAGGCGACAGACCGATCCCGGCAAAAGCCATGATCCCAATGACCGTGGCCCCCAGCAGGGGGATCTGCGTATTCTGCGCCGCTGTATCCGCGGCGGCGACCGAGGGCCGCCCCTTGCGCATTTCCTGTTGCATACCCTCGGCGATGACGATGGCGTTATCCACCAGCATCCCCATCGCGATGATCAAGGCCCCAAGGCTGATCCGTTCAACTTTGACGCCGAACAGATACATGAAGAAGAACGTGGCCAGCACGGTCAGCAAAAGCGATACGCCGACAACAACAGAGGCGCGGACCCCCATGAACAGCGCAAGCACCCCGATCACCACGCCCACGGACATGGCAAGAGACAAAAGGAAGCTGTTGTTGGCTTCGTCCACGACGCGGTGTTGTTCGTAGATCGGCGTGATCTCTACCCCGACGGGAAGGAAGGTCTGCAAGGTCTCAAGCTGCGCTTCGACGCGTTTGCCGACCTCGACGATATTTTCCGATTCCAGTCCCGAAACGCCAAGGGTGAAGACCTCTTGCCCGTCTTGACGCAAAAGGTGGTCGGGGGCGTCCACACGGCCCCGCGACACGGTTGCCACGTCCAGTAGGTTCAGCACCTCGCCCTGAAAGCCGAAGGTCAAGGCGCTGATGTCATTGACACTATCATCGCCCGAGGGACCGTCGATCCGCAGGTTGGTATCGCCAGTTTCGACAAAGCCGGTGGGGTTGATCGCTGTGGATTCACTGATCGCGCCGATGATCACGCTGGGATCAATGCCAAGCTGTGACATCTTTTGCGACGCTGGTTCGACAAAAATCGCCTCTTCCGGCAGCCCGTCGATATCGACATTGGCAACACCGTCGACCGTCAGCAGGTCACGCCGGATAAAAGTCGCGATCTCCCAGATCTCGGAATCCGAAAAGCCGGGGGCGGAGACGGCATATAGGATACCGAAAACATCGCCAAAGTCGTCGTTCACCTGTGACGGATAGGCCCCCGAGGGCAGTGAGCTTGCCGCGTCAGACACACGATCCCGCAGATCGTCCCAGACCTGTGGCAGCTCGGTCCCGTCGTATTCATCCTGCATCTCGACTTCGATGACCGACAGCCCGTGGGTATTGCGCGAGGTGACGGTCTTGACCTCGTCCATCTGCTGGATTTCAGCCTCTAGCACCTCAGAGATTTCGGTCGCCACCTCTGCCGCGCTGGCACCGGGATAGGCGGTGGCGACGATGGCGGATTTCAAGGTAAAGCTCGGGTCTTCCAGCTTGCCGACCGACAGGTAGCCAAACACACCCCCAAACAGGGCGAAGAGGATGAAAATCCACGTATAAAGCGGATTTTCAATGGAGAAACGTGCGATTTTCATAGTTTACTCGATGCTCAACCCGTTGAAGGGGCGCACGGTGTCGCCCTCGCGCAGCAGCTGTGTGCCAGCGCCAACAACCAGGGTGCCCGGCTCAAGCCCCGTGGCGATGATATCTGTGCCGGTATTCGAGGACACGTCGACGTTGACCCAGCTGACCTGACCCTGTTCGCCGGTCTCGTCAGGGGTATAGACCATGACCCGCGCCTGATCCTCGGCCATAACCACGGCGGAAGGGGGCAGGGTCGTTGCAGTGTCGTCACCTGCCGCGATCCGCGCGGTGACGCTCATCGATGCGCCGGGGATCAGTTTCGGTGTGACCCGATCAGAGGGGAGCGCCAGCGTCACGCGGTAACTTTGCCCGATGCTTTGCGTTTCGGCGTTGAACTCGCGCAATTCAAGCGGCACACCACCGGCAAATAGCGGCGACGTGCCGGTAAATTCGACGTCAGCCGCATTTGAATACGTCTGGAACATCTGTTCGGGAACGTCGATCTCGACGCGTACTTCCGACATGTCATGCAGTCGCACAATGGCCTGACCCGGAGAGACATTGGCATAATTCGGCGTCAGACGCGAGGCGACCAAGGCGCGAAACGGGGCGATCAGCGTCGCGTGGTCCAGCGCCTCGCGGGCCTCGCTCAACGCGATCCGCGCCAGATCGCGGGCGGTTTCCGTGTCTTGCGCCTGTGCCGTGGACACGGCATTGCTTTTGGCCAGCGTTTGCGAGCGTTCGAAATCCCGTTCGGCTTGGGTCAGCTGTACCTCGGCACGCTGCACCGCGCGTTCAAACGGCACCGGATCCAGCGCTGCGATCTGCACGCCTTCTTGCAGGAACTGCCCTTCTTGCGCGTCGAACATCACCATGCGGCCGCCGACCTCGAACGACAGGTCCACTGTTTCCAGCGCTGCGATCTTGCCGAAAAAGACCCGCTGCACCTGCGACGCGGCACCGCCCGCCTCTATCAATTTGACCGACCTGATCGGCGCGGGCGTGCCCGAGGGGGTCAGGTCTTCTGCGTCTTGTGCAACGAGAGGCGTCGCAAGAGTGGCGCATAAAAGGACGGAAATCAGCTGCTTCATATCAAAGGCCTTTCGAGTACTGGGCGGTACTTACGCGCAGTGACGTACAGTTCAACCCCCCTTGGTACCGTTCAGCACTTTTATTTCACCCATACACGTCCTAGTTCTGCAATATGAATGAAAACGCATCAAAATCGCGAATACTGTCGACAGCGCGCGCCCTGTTCTTCGTCAAAGGCTTTGAAAAAGTCACGACGGACCTTTTGGCGCGCGAGGCTTCTGTGTCCAAGGCGACGATCTACCGCCATTTCGACAATATGTCGGAGATCCTGCAAAATGTGCTCGAGGCCGAGGCAGAGGTTTTTCGCGCCGAGGTGCTGGGAGATATCTCGGACCATCCCGATTTGCGCACCGCGCTGATGTCGTTCGGGCGGAAATTTCTGAGCTTTCTAGGGGAGCAGGATTCGGTCGAGTTTACCTGTCTGATCCACGAGGTCGCCCGCGACTACCCGCAGATCGGGCGCACCTTCTATACCGCCGCCTTCGAGGCGGTTTGCGCCGCCGTTTGCAGTCTGCTGGTGCAAGGGCAGGAAAACGGCGATCTGCGCGACGATTTCGACCCGCGTGATGTCGCCGAAGACCTTATTTCATTGCTCAAGGGCTTTGGCATGGTCCGTGCGCAACTGGGGCTGACGACGCGCCCGTACAAGGATATCGACCAGCATGTCACCCGTGCGGTCGATACCATTCTGGTCGCTTATCGGGCTTCAGACGGGGTCGGGTCGGCGTAATTCGCCACATGCATGATCGCGGCTTGCGTATTGTCGCCGCTGATGTTCAGCTTGGGGCCCAAGGGCAGCGCGCTCATCCCCAGACGGTTCATCCAGCGCTGGAACACGGCAGGCACGATCCCGATCACATGGGTCGCCCCTTGTTCGGTCGCGGCACGCGCCATGCCCCGGATCAGCTTGGTCTGGATCGCCAGCCGCCGGTGCGCGGGCTCGTTTTTTGACAAAAACAGCCGCGTGGCTTCCCAGACGTGGGGCATCACTGGCGCGTCTTCGTAAAGCACATATTCAGGGATATCCGGCAACATCCCGCGCTGTGCGTCTTTCAGCATATATGTATAACAGCCGCATTGCGCCGTGGTGGGCAGTAACCGCACGCCCGCCAGCACCCGGCCGTATTCGTGGATCACGACAGACCGGCTTTGGGGGGTGTCGTACTGGTCAAACTCCATCCCTTCGGTATGGGGCAGATCCCATTCCTTTTGATCGATAAAAACTGATTTGCGTGCTTTTAGAAAATCTGAATAGAGCTGGCCATACCTATACTGGTTGCCGATATGCACCACTGTCTCTTCCAGCCGTGTCGCGTATGAAGGGACATCACTTTCAACGGGTCGTGTCTGAAGAGCGGCCTGAACCGAAGGCTCCAGCTGGATCGTCTCTGCACGCTGGTGCGATTTTGCGTTCTGGATACCCATTGTTCTTTGCCCAAAGCTCCGCTCAAGTAACGAAAAAGTTAACAAAATGCATACAGCCACGGTTCTGCCATGATCGCAACAAATTTTCCACCAATAGTTGAGGTGTATCGTAGTGAAATATCAGCAGATTCGTTTGGCGCTCGATTCCGCGCCAGGCTGACGGAGGAAGCGCAACATGGAAGCAATTGACAATGTTAATTTGCCTCAGGCCCGCCCGGTTCTAAGCCGGCTGCGGGATTATGCGCTTGTGGGCAGCCGTGCGTTTGGCCAGCGGGCGATCATCTATACCGCAGCTATTGCTTTGGCAGGCTATTACTATGAACTGAGGGTCGCGCTGTTTTTCTTTTTCGCGATCGGCCTATGCGAAATCTATGACATCGTCGTGCTGCGCTACATCCTGCGCAACACCCGGTCCAAGACCCTGAAGATCCGCAAATCGCTGTTCCACATCTACATGACCACGGCGCTCAGTGCGACGACGATTGCGATGTTCTGCATCTCGATCGCGATCCAGCAGGGCGTGGGAAACAGCCACTTTCTGCCGCTTTTCCTGTTGATTTCCGCCTCTATCTTCGCGGCGATGAACAACCACCAGTTTTTGTATGTGCTGGGATTTCGGCTGGCGATCTACATCGGGGCGATCCTCTATATCCCGATCCGCGATGTCGTCGTGGCGCGCCCCTCGCTGGACTCTGAAATCTGGCTCGACCTCTTCACCGCGCTGTTTGTTCTGGGCTTCGTGTTCGAACTCGCCCGGACCTTCATCAAAGGGTATTCCGCGCTGATGAAGAACCGCCTCGCGCTTCAGACCGAGAACAAGAATGCCCTCGCCGCAAGCGAGGCCAAGACCCGTTTCCTGTCCACCGTCAGCCACGAATTGCGCACGCCGCTCACGTCGATCCGTGGTGCGCTTGACCTGATCAACGCAGGATCAGCGGGCGAGGTGCCGGACAAAATGTCGCGGCTGCTCGATATCGCGACGCGCAACTCGAACCGTCTGGGGGATCTGGTCGGGGATTTGCTGCTTTTGCAATCAGCGGATGTGGGGAAATTCTCGCTTGATCTGGGTAACGTGGATCTGGCCGAGGTCGTGAACACGGCCGCCCATTCGTTCCAGCCCTATGCCAGCCGCTTTGGCGTCGCGGTAGAGATCAACGTCGCCGCAGACCAGCCCATCGTGCGCGGCGACAAGAAACGGCTCGATCAGGTGATCGTGAACCTGCTGTCCAATGCCGCCAAATTCTCGGAAGCGGGGGGCACCATCCGTGTGGGGCTCAAACGCGAGGACGAGAACCTCGTGATTTCGGTCGCGGATCAGGGCATCGGGATTCCCGAAGGCAGCGAAAGCGTCATCTTCGAGGAATTTGGCCAGATCGATTCAAGCGATCAGCGCAAGTTCCAGGGCACGGGTCTTGGCTTGTCGATCTCGAAACGTATCGTGGATGCCCACGGCGGCAGCATCGCCTATAAAAGCAAGCTCGGCGTGGGCACCACCTTCTGTGTTGTGCTCAAGGCAGCGGATGCGGCCAAGGCGGTTAAGCCCGAAAGCTATTCGACCGCCGCCTGATCTACCGGCACGGCCCGCAACATCAGCGGGCCATCGGGCCGCATGGTAAAGGTCAGGTTCGGCGGCGCGACAGGGTGGTCCGTCAGTTCAAAAGACGCCCGCCGTAGCGCCGAGGCCAGCAGCACCATAATCTCTGTCTCGGCATATTGCGCCCCGATGCAGATGCGCGGCCCGTCCCCAAAAGGAATATACTGTCCGCGCGGGTATTTCCGGTCCAGAAACCGGTCATGCTGATAAAGTGCGGCGTTGTCCCACAGCAGCTCGTTCCGGTGCAGCGCATAGACCGGGAACATGATCACGTCGCCCTTTTTGAACGTCACATCCTTGATCGTCACCTCATCCGTCGCATCACGGGCGAACAGGGCGCCTGCGGGGTACATCCGCAGGGTTTCACGCACATGCGCGTGCAGCTTGGGCATCTTGGGCAGATCGTGAAAGCCGATGGGCCCGTCACCGCAGGCCTCCATCACCTCGGCGCGCAGATCGGTCTGTACCTCGGGGTGCATCGCCAGCAGATACAGCCCCCAAGCGATTGTATTGGCCGAGGTTTCATAGCCCGCCGCGACAAAGGTCAGCAGGTTATCGACCGTCGTTTCTACATCTTCCTTATCCGTCTCAAGCGCCTCGATCAGCAGGTCAAGAAAATCGACCGCCTCTGCATGGCGCTGCGCGCGGCGGTTGGCGATCACGTCATGGGTCAACTGCCGCAGATCACGGATCGCTTTCTTGCTGCGCAGCCATTTCAGACGGGGCACCCACTTCGGCAGCCCCATCAGATCGAACAGCGACATATAGCTGATATAGTCGGTGAACCGTCGCATCCCCTGACGGACATCCTGCTTGGACACGGCCTCGTTCCCCGAGAACATCACCCGCGAGATATTGGTGAGCGTCGCCTCTTGCGCCGCATCCGATACATCGACTTCGCCCGCCGTGCGCGCAAAGAAATCCGCCAGCTCGTCGCCGGTCTGGGCAAAATGTCGGGTCAGCACGGGCAGGTTGCGCGCGGCAAAAAGCGGGGCATAGCGATGCCGTTGCGCGCGCCATTTCTCGCCTTCCGACAGGATCATGCCGTTGCCGACAACGGGGCCGATGACGTTATGTGTAAACTCCGCCTTGGGAAAGCGACGCCCGACACCGGCCAGCAGTTCGGTCACCATATCGGGGTCACAGACATAATGGATCTTGGCCGGCCCTTTCAGATAGCTTTGCGTGCGCGTCGCATCGGGGATCACCGAAAAGATGTTCTTCCCCGCTTTTTTGGCAAAGTCGATCAACCCGACATCGGCCTTGGCCAGATCCGCCTCGACAGGGATCGGGTGCGCCGGTGTCGCCCCATCGGGCGCAGGCATATTCTGTGTATTCATTGTCGTCTCCTTGCCGGCCCACGGGTGGCGTTTATCACACCGGTGTTTCTAGCAGGGAAACAATGATTAATTCTATCTAAAGTTACGCGCCAACGCGAAACGTCAGGTCGCAGAGGTCCTGATGCTGTGGCTGCGTAAATGTGCGGCAGCGTCGGCGCGGGTCATTTTGCCTTGGGCCAGTTCCACCATCATATCGGCGTGTTCCTGATCCACAGCGGCCTGCAGCTCGTATCCGTTCTGGTCCAGAAAATCGCTGGCGACAAAGAAGGCCGTGCGCTTGTTACCATCGACAAAAGCGTGGTTGCGGGCGATGGCTTCGGCATAGCAGGCGGCCAGTTCAAAAACCGACGTTTCGCCAAAGGCATATAGGTTCATCGGGCGGGCCAGTGCGGATTCCAGTAGGTCACCATCGCGCAACCCGCGCGCGCCGCCCGCCAGTTCCAGAACGCAATCATGCATGTATTCAACGAGTTCTCGGGTAACCCAGCGGGGCTCCGTCATCGTTTGGCAAGTTCCAGTATCGTGCTGCGATGCCGTTCAAGCCCGCGCGCCACGCGGTCTTTATCCTGCGCGGTCACCCCTTCGGTCAGGGCGGTCAGGCGACGGTATTCATCTGCTGACAACAGCACCAGACGGTCACGTTGGTGGCTGGTGATGATGACAGGCTCGCTCATCGCCGCATCGCTGAATGCGCCGATGTTGTTCTTGAATTCGGTGGCGGTGACACGTGTCATGGGGCTCTCCTGTAGCGTCACCGCACAATATAGGCAAAATGGACAATTTGTCCATATGGGCCGTGGTCACAGCTTTGGCTAAATCGCTAAGGCAAGACCAGCTCTTCCCCGTTCTGCCAGCTTTGCGCCAGCGCCTTTGCCTCACCCTTTTGCTGGGGTGCCAACTGTTGGCCCATTTGCATCAATCGTTCTTCGGGCGCATCCAGCGCGCCGTCGCGGTCATAGGCCATGGCGGTATCCTGCAACGCCCATGCGGTCACGGGGTCCGGAGTGACGCTGATCCCTTCGGCATAGAAATGCGCGAGCTTGGCAAGGGATCGGGGCTCTCCGCGTTCGGCGGCGGCACGGTACCAGCGCGCGGCCTCTGCCGGATCGGCGGGGCGGCCCTGACCGTTTTCATACAGCAAACCTACGTTCAGATAGGCAACGGGTTCGCCGTATTCCGCAGCTTGCTGATACCAGACCATCGCCTCGTCAAAGTCCTGCTGCACACCGCGCCCAAGCGCGTAGTGCTTACCCATGTTGACCTGCGCAGCGGGGACGCCATTGCGCGCTGCCTCATAGTACCAGCCGACGGCTTTCTCGTCATCCTGCGAGGTGCCAAGCCCCTCGGCATAGAGGTTGCCCAGATTGATCTGCGCGGGGGCATAGCCCTGTTCTGCCGCGAGCCGATACCATTCAAGCGCTTGGCCGTGGTCCTGCTTTACCCCGACGCCGTGGTTGGCCATCCACCCCAGCGAATATTGCGCGTCAGCCAGACCCTGTTCCGCCGAGGCACGCAAAAGCTGCTGTGCTTCTTCGGGGGCCGCCTCGCCGCCGCGACCTTCCAGCAACAGGATGCCCAAGCGGTACTGGCCCATAGCATTGCCTTGCTCTGCCGCTTTGCGATACCAGGCGCGGGCCTCTGCATCGCTTTGCGCTGTGCCTTCGCCCAGTTCATGCATGTTGCCCAGACTGAACTGCGCCTTGTCGAACCCTTGGGCCGCAGCGCGGGTGAAATAGTCGAACGCGGTTTTCGCATCGGGGTCGACGCCCTGACCAAAGCGGTAGGACACGCCCAGAGAGTTCAACCCGCAGGGGTTGTTCTGTTCGGCAGACTTCTTGGCCCATGCGACTGAATCATCAAAGCTTTGCGGCACACCATCACCGCCGCGGTAGTACAGGCGGCCGACCTGACATTGCGCCTCGGCGTCGCCCTGTTCGGCCAGCGGCAGCAGCAGCTCCAGCGCGTGGGTATAATCGCCTTGCTCGAACGCGGCCATGCCGTCCTGCACGGTCTGGGCCTGCGCGGCCATGGGCATCACCGCGGCCAGTACGGTACGGCCAAACCAGCTTCGTTTTGTTTTATCTGCCATTGATAGGGTCCTTCTTGTCGGGTGGGCAGCCTGCTGCCTTTTCGCGTTTTCGTAACGCGTGTCCCCTATCGATGCACGCCGGCACCCCGCCAAATCTCGGCGGAAAATTGCGTGTTTCTGCTGTGGCTTAGGCCGGGATGCCCCGACCGGCAAAGACCCGCGCGCGGGCGCGGGGGTGATTGGCAAAAAGGATACCCATGGGTAACTTTAGGCAGGTGCCGCAGAGGCCCGACGTGACGCGCGCTGTGAGACGAAGGCGCAGACCAGAAGCTGCGAGATATGGTAGATCATCAGCGGCAAAACGATGGCACCGACCAGATCGGGCGCAAAAAGCGCCGTGGCAATGGGCAACCCGCTGGCAAGGCTTTTGGTGGACCCGCAGTAGAACAGCACCGCGCGATCCGCGTCGGGCATTCCCGTCGCCTTGCCAAGGGCGATCATCGACCACATGCCCACGGCCAGAAACAGCCAGACCACGGCGAAAAGCAGCATCAGCGTGGTGACGGGGATCGCGGACCAAAGGCCCGAGACGGTGCCCGCGCTGAAGGCAGAGTAGATGATCAGCATGATCGACCCGCGGTCCACGATCATGGTCAGCAGCTTGTGGCGTTGCACAAACCCGCCCACCAGCGGACGCATCACCTGCCCGACGATGAAAGGAAGCAAGATCTGCACGCCGATTTTGCCGATGGCATCCAGACTGACGCCGCCGTCGCCCTGATGCAGCAGCAAGGTCACCAGCACCGGCGTCAGAATGACCCCGATGAGGTTGGAGACGGAGGCCGCGCAGATCGCCGCAGGCACATTGCCGCCGGCAATCGAGGTGAAGGCGATAGAGGATTGCACGGTCGAGGGCAGCACCGACAAAAACAGCAGCCCCATGGTCACCGTCGCCCCGAGGATCGGGCTGCACAGCGTCGCCAGAACCAGCCCAATCAGCGGAAACAGCACATATGTCGCGCCAAAGGTCATCCCTTGCAGGCGCCAATTGGTGATGCCAGCCTTGACCGCGCTTGGGTCCAGCTTGGCCCCATAGAGAAAGAACAGCAACGAGACGGCCCAGAAGGTCACCCCGCGCAAGCCTTCGGCGGCGACACCTGTGGCAGGCAGCACAATGCCCGCGATCACGGTGGCCAGCAGCAAGATCATATAGGCGTCGATGCCGATGCGTTTGATATAGTTCATGGGAATGCCTGCGTTGTCGAAAGATCGATATAGGGGCGCTGCCGGCCCGTAAAGGGCGAGCGGGGGCGTGACCCTCCGCTCGCCCAAGTGGCGCGGGATCAGAAGCCTGCGGCTTGCCCGTCTTTGCGCGGATCAGAGCCCGCGGCGTAGCCGCCTGCCGCGTTGCGTTGCACCAGCTGCGCGCCGCCGAAACCAAAGGCGTTGTCCGGTGCCTCGATCTGGATCGCATGGCCAAGCGCCTTGAGCCCGTCCAGCAGATCGGCAGGCATCGACGGTTCGCAAGCGACGGCCAACCCCTCGATCGCGCGCCAGCGGGGGGCATCGGCGGCGGTCTGAGGGTCTTGGTCCCACAGCTGCGTGCGCAGCAAGAGCTGCATGTGGCCCTGTGCCTGAATAGGCCCGCCCATCATGCCGAAGGCCATCAGGGGCGCGCCGTTTTTCATAGCGAAGCCCGGAATGATCGTGTGAAAGGGGCGTTTGGCCGGCGCGACCTGATTGGGGTGGCCGTCCTGTGTCGTGAAGCCAAAGCCGCGGTTCTGCATCGACACACCCGTGCCCGGCACAACCACACCAGAGCCGAAGCCCGCGTAGTTCGACTGGATAAAGCTGACCATCATGCCCGAGGCATCACCGACGTTCAGCAACACGGTGCCGCCCTGTTTCGGGGCCCCCGCGCCAAAGTCCTGCGCCTTGTTGGCATCAATCAATGCGGCGCGGGATTCAAGGTAATCGGGGTCAAGCAGGGCCGCTTCGTCCACGTCGGTCATGTGATCGCGATCGGCGACATAGGCGTGCAGATCTGCATAGGCGAGCTTGATCGCCTCGATCTGCAAATGCACGGCGGCCAGATCGTCTGGGCCGTGGTCGCGGATGTCGGTGTGCTGCAACATGCCAAGCGCCATCAGCGCGGCGATGCCCTGACCGTTTGGCGGGATCTCGTGCAATTCCACGTCGTCAAAGCTTTGGCTGATGGTGCCGCACCAGTCGTTGTGATGCGCAGCCAGATCGTCGGCTGTCATCGCGCCGCCATTGGCCTTGGCGAAGGCCGCGATCTCTTGCGCGATCTCGCCCTCGTAGAAAGCGCGGCCCTTGGTCTCGGCAATAGCGCGCAGGGTGCGCGCGGCACCGGGGTTGCGGAAGCGTTCGCCGGGTTTGGGCGCGCGTCCCTCGGGCATGAAAGTCTCGGCAAAGCCGGGCTGGTCCTTGAGCACCGCAGCCCCTTTGGCCCATGCCGTGCCCACGACCGGCGACACGATAAAGCCGTCTTCGGCATAGCGGATCGCGGGCGCCAGCACGGTCGACAGGCCGAGGCTGCCGAATTTTTCAGACAGTTCGACCCAGGCGCTGACGGCACCGGGGACGGTCACGGCGTCCCAGCCGTGTTCGGGGATGCCGTCCTTGAAATACTCGGGCGTCCAGGCGGCGGGTGCGCGGCCCGAGGCGTTCAGCCCGTGCAGTTGCTTGCCGTCCCACAGGATGCAGAAGGCGTCAGAGCCAAGGCCGCAGCCCGTGGGCTCGACGATTGTTAGCACAGCCGCCGTGGCGATGGCCGCATCCACAGCGTTGCCGCCTTGTTGCAGGATGGACAGACCGGCTTGGGTCGCCAGCGGTTGCGAGGTGGCGACGACATTCTCGGCCAGAATGGGCGAGCGGCGCGAAGGGTAGACAGGATCATGACGTAGGCGCATGGGATGGCCTTTCTGTAGATGTACGGTTTTTGAGGTGACTGCGGATGGCCCAGACAATGGACACGAAAGCCGCAATCAGGAAAATCAGGCTGATGGGACGGGTGAAGAACAGCGTCGGGTCTTCGTCCGTCATCAGCGCGCGCCGCAGGTTGGTTTCTGCGATTGGGCCCAGAATGACCCCCAGCACCAAAGGTGCCAGCGCATAGCCAAGGGCGCGCAGCGTGTAGCCGGTGATGCCGATGAAGATCAGCAGATAAAGGTCGGTCACGCGGTTGTTCAGCGCAAAGGTGCCCACGACGCAGCAGGTCATCACCACCGGCACGATCAGCCATTTGGGCACTTCGGTCACCCGCAGGAACAGCCGCATGGAGCAGATCGACACGATCAGCATCATGAAGGACGCGACCACCATCGCGATGAACATGCCATAGACAAGGTCACCGTGATCCATGATCAGCCGTGGCCCGACCGAGATGCCATGCACCATCAGCGACGCCATGAGGATCGCATCGACAGCCGATCCGGGGATGCCTAGACCGATAAGCGGGATCAGCCCGCCGCCCGCGGTGGCGGAGTTGCCCGCCTCGGAGGCGACAATGCCGTCGGGTTCACCGGTGCCGAATTTGTCACTGTTCTTGGACCCGCGCTTGGCCTGATCATAGGCGACGAGGTTGGCGATGGACCCGCCCGCACCGGGCAGGGCGCCGATCAGCACCCCCACGATGGACGACCGCAGCAGGTTGACGGGACGCATCAACACTTCTTTCATCACGGTCCATGTCTGGAAATCGATGGCCCCGGTGACCAGCGCATTGCCCGACCGCACGCTGTCGGCATTCTCTACCTCTGACACAAGCTGGGAAATGGCGAAGATCCCGATCAGCACCACCAGAAACGGCAGGCCGGCCTGCAGCATCTCTATGCCGAAATCAAAGCGCGGGCGGCCCATGATCGGGTCTGTCCCCACGGTAGAGATTGCAAGCCCGATCAGCCCCGCCAGAATGCCGCGCATGGCAGAGGTGCCGACAAGACTGGCGACGATTGTCAGGGCAAAGACGATGAGCGAGAAATACTCCCACGGGCCAAGGCGCACGGCGAAAAGCGCGAGCGGCGGTGCGGCGAAGATCAGCACGATGGTCGAAATGACGGTGCCAAAGAAGGACGCCCAGACCCCGATGGACAGCGCGCGCCCCGGTTCGCCGTTGCGCGCCATGGGGAAGGCGTCAAAGGTGGTGGCGACCGACGATGGCGTGCCGGGGATGCCCAGCAATGCCGCCGAGATCAGCCCGCCAGTATAGCCGCCCACATAGACCGAGAGCATCACGGCGATGCCCTGCAAAGGCTCCATCGTGAAGGTCAGCGGCAGGGTCAGCACAATCGCCATCGTGACGGTGAAACCGGGGATCGCCGCCGCAACGATGCCCGCGACGGACCCCGCCAGCATATAGGCGAGCGTCGCCAGCGTGAAAATCTGCGCGGCCCCTGTCATGAAATCAGTCATTCAAAGCACTCCGCGCGGTAGGAAGACGGTGAACACTTCGGCAAAAAGCCAGTTCAGCCCGAAGGAGAAAACCACAGCCACCACAGCGGCGAGGGCAATAGACTTGGGCGTGCGCGGCATCAGGATCACCTGAAGCACGAAAAGGAAGATCAGGCTGGCGATGGAAAACCCCAGCACCGGAATGACCAGCAGATAGGCGGTGAGCGCGCCAAGGCAGACAAACACCAGATAGCAGCGTTTGGCCCATGCTACGGCCTGTGCTGCGAAATCACCGTAAGCGTGGCGGGGGATCTGGCGCAGCGCGTCGATGATCGCGATGGCTGATACGATCGCCATCGCGCCAAAGATGATCTTGGGGAAAGCCCCGGCACCAAGCTTTTCAAAACGCGAGGTCGCAATGCCGCTGGCCGAGATGAACAATGCGATCGAGGCCAGCAGGAGGAAGACATAGCTCAGAAGGCGGGCAACCAAGCCCGCCTCCTGTGCCTTCATGGGGTCGTGCCCGTTCATGGGGCCAGAACCGACGACAGCGATTTCACTGTCTCGTCCAGTTTGCTCAGATAGGCGCGGTAGTCTTCCTGACCGCGGAACCCGACATCGGCACCCGCGTTGTTGGTCTGCTCGATATAGGTGGGGTCTTGGGCCATCGCTTGCAGCGCGGCTTCAAGCGTGTCGCGGACCTCTTGCGGGGCCCCTTTGGGCATCACGATGCCGCGGGTCACGTTCAGCTCAAGATCCTGACCCAGCTCTTTGAAGGTCGGCACATCGGGGGCGGCGTCCACCCGGTCGGTCGCGCCGACGGCAAGGAAGGTCAGATCGCCGTTGTCGACGAATTGTTTGGAGGAGCTGATGTCGCCAATCGCCACATCAAGGTTGCCGCCGACCAGCGCGCGCACGCGTTCGCCCGTGCCCTCATAGCCGACGTATTTGAATTCAAGCCCGAAGGCCTGTTCGATCATCGCGGCGTGCAGATGCGGGACGCCGGCCAATGTGACGCCCATGGAGATCTCGCCGGGATGTGCCTTGGCGTAGGTCACGAATTCTTCGAAATTGCTGTAGTTGTCGGATTTGCCCGCGACCAGATACTGGGGCGATGCTGTCATCAGTGCGATCGGGTCAAAGTCATCCCATGCCAGATCGGTGATGCCGGTTTCTGTGGCGACCAGCAGACCTTCGTGCACCTGGCTGATGGTATAGCCATCCGCGGCGCGGCGCGAGGCCTCGCGCAGGCCCACAGTGCCGCCGACGCCGGGCATGTTGATCACGGGCATTTCAGCGCCAAGGAAGGGCTGCACGTTGTTGGCCACAAGACGCATCAGCGTGTCAGAGCCGCCACCGGGCGACCAGGGCACGATGAACTCTACCGCGCGCTCGGGGTAGGTGTCGGCTGTGGCGGGGGCTGCAATCAGGCTGGCAGCGGTGAAAAGGGCGGCAAGGCCCGAACGAAACGTCATAGGAGGACTCCCTGTGAGAGAAGCAGCGGTTTATCCGCCACGGGTTTGGTGTCAGTTTCGTGAATAACACAAGAATAACCATAGCAAAGCGCGTAATTCTTGCCATTACATTTAGCATATCTTATCTTGAGGTATGGATACACGTCAGCTTGAGACTTTATTGGCCATTAGCCAGCACGGCGGCTTTGCCGCGGCGGCGCAGGCCGTGAACCTGACCGCCTCTGCCGTCAGCCAGCAGATCGCGGCGCTAGAGGCAGAGATCGGCACGCAGTTGTTCGACCGCACCCGCCGTCCGCCCGCCTTGACCACCAAGGGCGCAGAGATGGTCCGCTCGGCCCAGTCGATCCTGCAGATCGTGTCGGACACAAAAGCCTCCGTCGCGGGGGAGCAGATGCGCGGCACCGTGGCGCTCGGGTCGTTGCGGACCGGGGCGAATTCACTGATGCCGCAGGCGCTTGCGACGTTGCGCGCCAGCTTTCCCTACCTGAACTTTCGGCTGCGGGTCGGTGTGTCCGAGGAGCTGATGAGCGAGGTCGTCTCGGGCCAGCTGGATGCGGCGGTTGTGGCGGACCACGTGGCGGTGCCCAGTAGTCTGCGCTGGACCCCTGTGCTGACCGAACCGCTGATCGTTCTCACCCCGCCCGGCACCGGAACGATCACGCTGGATGATCTGATCCGCGACGTGCCCTATATCCGCTATCGCACGCAGGTGCCGCTGGCGCGTCAGATCGACACCGAAATCGCCCGCCTTGGCGCCGCGCCGCGCCAGATCGTGTCGGTGAATACGATGCCAGCCGTGGTGGGCTGTGTGCGCGCGGGTCTGGGCTTTGCCATTATCCCCCAGATCGCGCTGCACGATGCCGAGACCGCCTCGCTTGACTGGTTCCCTTTCGGGGCGCCGCCGATCCATCGCCGTCTGGGGCTGGTGCAGCGGGTCACCTCGCGCCGCGCCGAGGTGCTGGCGGCTTTGGTCACCGCGCTGATCCAGCAGGGGCTCACGGCAGAGGTCTATGACTAGGCCCGCGCGCGCCAGCCCTTACGCCAGATCGCAAGGCCGATCACCGAGCCATAGACCACCATCGCGCCGCCGATGGCGATGAAGATGCCGCGCAGGCCCAAGCCGCCGGTTTGCATCAGGATCAACGCGCCGATCAGCGCCACCGCCATCCGACTGAGGCTGCTGATCACCGGCCAGACCATATGCCCCGCGCCCTGCGACGCGAAATAGAGCGCGAGGCCGAGGGCGAAGAAGGCGTAGAACGGTGCCACGAGGCGGAAATAGCTGCGCCCTGCGTCCAGCGCGCCGGTGTTGGACGGATCAAGGAACATGCCAAGCCAAAGGTCGGGAAACACGGCGAGCAGCAGCCCGATGCCGCCGACGATCACCGCCGCCGCGCAAGATCCGGTCCAGGCCACGCGCAGGGCGCGGTCCACCTGACCGGCGCCCATATTCGCCCCGACCATCGCCGTCATCGCGGCACCAATGCCAAAGATCACGGGGATCATCAGAAATTCGAGCCGCGCGCCAAGCCCGTAACCGGCCAGCGCCTCTTCGCCGAACCGGCCCACGAGCCCTGTCATCATGATGATGGTGATCGTGGTCAGCAGGGTATTCACCGCCGCCAGCGCCCCGACGCTGAGGATATCGCGGAACATGCCGATGTCGATCCGGCCCAAGGCACCGCCAAAGCTAAGCCCCGTGCGCCCGGTCAGAATATGCGCCATCGCCAGCACAGCCCCGATAGCAAAGGCGAGCACGACGCCGATGGGCAGCCCCGCCATGCCAAGCGCGGGCAGGGGGCCCCACCCCAGGGCGAAGCCGCCCGACAAGGGGATCGAGATGACAGACACCAGCAGCAAGAGCACGGCAGGGGTCTGCATGTCGCCCGTGCCACGAATAATGCTGAGCGACGCATTGCACAGCCAGATCGCCATGCAGCCGGGAAAGAAGACCAGCGCATAGGTCGCGGCGGCAGAGACGGCATCGGCACCGCCCCCCAGCAGGGTAAAAAACGCCACGCCAAACAGCCCGACCAGAACGGCCATGATCACGGCAAAGGCACCTGCGATCATCCACGCGACCACCGCCAATGAGGCCGCCCGCGCGCTGTCTTGCGCGCCGAGTGCGCGCGCCACCGCGGCCGAGATCGCCCCGCCGATGGCACCCGCCGACAGCATTTGCGTCAACATGACCAGTGGGAACACCAGCGCCAGACCGGCCAGCGCTGTCACCCCAAGAAGGCTCGCGAAATACGCCTCGGATATGCTTTGCACGGTTTGAACGAACATCGCCAAGACATTGGGCGTGGCAAGCTTGGCCAACGTCGGCGCGATTGGCGCCTCTAGCAGGGCACGGGTCCGGGTGGCGCGCGCCTGTGTCGCTTTGGCTGAAAGGGCAGGGGCGGCGTTCGGGGTGACGCGGGCCATCAGCTGGCCTTGCCGAGCCGAGATGTGGCGACCTGATGTGGCATGGTTTCCCCCGTCTAACTACCTTGAGCGGCGATCCTTCCCCACTCGGTTCCTTTTTGGAATGCACTACGGGTAAGTTCTCTTTCAGAACCTGTCAATGCCTGCTAGGATCAAGGCATGAAATGGAACGAGTTACAGAATGAATCCTGCCCCGTGGCGCGGGGGCTGTCCGTGGTGGGCGACCGCTGGACCATGCTGGTCTTGCGCGATTGCTTTCTGGGCATTCGCCGGTTCGAGCAGATGCAGGACCGGCTGGGGATCACGCGGCATGTGCTGGCGGACCGGTTGCGCAAGCTGGAGGGGGCCGGCGTGCTGCGCCGCGAGGCCTATCAGGACCGCCCCCTGCGCCACGAATACCGGCTGACCGAACGGGGCAAGGCGCTCTATCCGATGCTGGTGTCGCTGATCGACTGGGCCAACGCCCATGTCCCGATTGAAGGCAGCCCGTCGGTCACGCTGGTCTCGCGCAGTGCGGGCACGCCAATCGCGCCCATGCTGGTGGACCGTGTCACCGGAGAGGAAATTACCCACCGCAGTGTCAGCGCTATCTCGAACGCCAGTGCCAAAAAAGCATAGCGGCTTTCCGCCGCCCACTGGGTAAAAAACTTCGAAACCTTCCAGCGCAGGACTGATTGACAGTAAGGGGCGGGTGCATCAACTGTCTCCCATGGCTTTTAAACGCACCATATCTTTCTGGCAGAACGCAGTGGCATGTCTTGCCTTTGCTGCGGCGCTGGTGCTGTTTCCGCCGTCCGCGTCCCACGCGGCGTCGGGGATGCATGACGGGCATTATGCTGCGGTCATGGACGATGTGGTCGATGTAAACGCGCAAGACGCCCTGCATGATCATAGCACTATGGATCGTGCCGCTGTCGACAATCACAGTGACAAAGCCCCTTCGAACACACCTGACGACAGTGCAGGCAATTGCTGCAACGGGATGTGCCTGTCCATCGTGTTGATGGACCACGCGCATCCACAAGACGATGCCGTCACTGCGGGCACCTACAAGATCGGCCATGCGCAGGCGTGTTCGCTTGAGGCGCAAGGATTTCTGCGTCCTCCTCAATCCTGATCTGATTTAGACCCGCTTTGGGGTCTTTGCGTCGCGCCAGCGTTCCTGCGCGCGATCCCTAGAAGATCAATCAGGTACATCACATGAAAATCCATTTCGTTTTGGGGGCTTGCACCCTGACCCTTGGCGCCTGCACGCAGGATGTCAGACCCTTGCCCTATACGCCGACACCGCTGCCTGCCGTGGCCACGCAAGAAGCCACGCTCAGCACGACCGTCGTCTCCCCCATCAGCCACCCGAACCCGCTGGCCGGCTATACGTATCGTGGGCCCACAGGTCCGCGTGACTGGCGCACCGTTAACCAAGAACAATCGGAGGGGAACTGATGTACGTCCGTAAACTGCCGCTGATCATCGGCTTTCCCCTTGTGCTCGGGGCCTGCGCCACGGCGATCCCGAGCGCTTATACCGACCCCAAAGCCGGCTTTGCCAATGTCGCCAGCCAGATCACGCCCGCGCTTGGTAAACGCACCGTCTTTGCCGAGACCCAAGCCGAAAACGAAGCGGTGAAACGCGAAGTGCGCGCGATGGTGCAGGGCAAGACAATCTCGGCTGATACGGCGGTTCAGGTCGCCTTGCTCAACAACAAGGGGCTTCAGGCGTCCTATGCGAATGTTGGATTGTCCGCCGCCGAAGCATGGCAGCAATCGACGCCGGAAAACCCGATCGTGTCCATTGGCGTGCTCGGGATCGGGGCGCCCGAGCTGGGGGCCTACCGTGCGGTCGAAGGGTTGATCCGCGCCAATCTTCTGGATGCCACCACGCGTAAACAACGCCGCGCAATCGCTGACGCGAGCTTTCGTCAAGCGCAGCTGACAGCGGTGAACGATACGCTGACATTGGCCAACCAGACCCGTCAGGCCTGGGTCAATGCCGTTTCCGCATTTGAGGTGGTGGGGTATTTGAAACGCGCCAAGGCGACCTCGGACGCCGGATCGGAGCTGGCCCGCAAGCTGGGGGAAACCGGCGCGCTCAATAAAGCTGCCCAAGCCCGCGAGCAGGCGTTCAACGCGGAGCTGGCCGGACAGCTTGCCAAGGCACGGCTGGATGCGACCACAGCGAAGGAAGAGCTGACGCGCCTCATGGGGCTTTGGGGGGCTGACGTGAACTATTACGTGCCTGATGCCTTGCCGGGGCTGCCGCGGTCCGTGCGCGGCGTCGCCAATGTCGAAGCCAAGGCGCTGCGCAACCGTGTCGATCTGCGCGTCGCAAAGCTGGGGCTTGAAGCGCAGGCAAAAGCCTTTGGCCTGACGGATCAGACCCGCATCGTCAGCGATCTTGAGATCGTCGCAGGGGCCGAGCTTGAGCGTGAAGCCGAAGGCGGCGATATCGAGAAAGAGATCACGCCTCAGGTAGAGCTGGAATTCGCGATCCCGATCTATGACAGCGGCAAGGCGCGGATGCGCAAGGCAGAGCTGTCGTATCTGCAGGCGGCGAATGTGCTGGCGGAACGGGCGGTCAATGTACGCTCCGAAGCGCGGGGGGCCGAACGGGCCTACCATGCCTCTTACAAGATCGCGCGCCATTACCGCGATGTTCTTGTTCCGCTACGCAAGACCGTCGAGAACGAAGCCCTGCTGTCTTACAACGGCATGATCACCAACACCTTCGAACTGCTGACCGATGTGCGTGAAAAGCTTGGTGCCGAGCTGGAAGCCGCGGATGCGAAGCGGGCGTTCTTTATGGCGCAGGCGGATCTGACCGCGGCGATCTACGGCGGCGGTGCAGGCAGCGGTGGAGGGGGCTCCGAAGGCACCACGTTGGCCGCTGGTGGCGGCGCAGGACACTGAAAGGAAACGATATGATGAACAGACGTCAACTACTCGGTGCCGGTGCGGCGGGGGCGACACTTGTGTCCTCTCAGGCGTGGGGCAAAACTCTGAACATGGGGCTGCCGGAAGCGGCGCATATGGACAGCGCTGCGACTGCGGTTACGGCGCGCCCCTCGACGGGGGTGGATTACACACCCGTGGTCACGCTGAACGGCTGGACGCTGCCCTACCGCATGAACAACGGCGTCAAGGAATTCCACCTTGTCGCGGAACCCGTAGAACGCGAACTGGCCGATGGCATGATCGCGCATCTGTGGGGGTATAACGGCCAGTCCACCGGCCCCACGATCGAAGCGGTCGAAGGCGACCGTGTGCGGATTTATGTCACCAACAAGCTGCCTGAAAACACATCCGTCCACTGGCACGGGCTGATCCTGCCCTCGGGTATGGATGGCGTGGTCGGGCTGAGCCATCCGGGGATCAAACCGGGCAAGACCTTTGTCTACGAGTTCGACCTGACCAAATCCGGCACCTTCATGTACCACCCCCATGCGGATGAGATGGTCCAGATGGCGATGGGGATGATGGGCATGTTTGTCGTCCACCCCAAAGACCCGACGTTCATGCCGGTGGACCGTGACTTCCTGATCATGCTCAACGCGTTCGACATTGACCCCGGTACCTATGTACCGCGTGTCATGACGATGAACGACTTTAACCTATGGACATGGAACAGCCGGATTTTCCCCGATATTGATCCGCTGGTCGTGAACAAGGGCGACAGGGTACGGGTGCGCGTCGGCAACCTGACGATGACAAACCACCCGATCCACATGCACGGCTATGATTTCAAGGTCACCTGCACCGACGGCGGCTGGGTGCCGGAAAGCGCGCAATGGCCCGAGGTCAGCATCGACATTCCTGTCGGCGCGATGCGCGCCTATGAGTTCACGGCGGACCATCTGGGCGATTGGGCGATCCACTGCCACAAGTCGCACCACACGATGAACGCCATGGGCCACGACGTGCCGACCTTTATCGGTGTCGATAAATCCCAGCTTACCCCCAAGATGCGCAGCTTCAAGCCGGGCTACATGCCGATGGGCACGGCGGGCATGGGGGACATGGGCAAGATGTCGATGGAACTGCCCGAGAACACGATCCCCATGATGAACGGTTGGGGCAAACACGGGCCGATCGAAATGGGCGGCATGTTCTCTGTCGTGAAGGTGCGCGACGGGATTGCGCCGGACGATTATTCCGACCCCGGATGGTACGACAACCCCCCCGGCGAGGAAGCCTATGAGTGGACCGGAGAACTACCGGAATTCGCCACGAACAACAGCCCCAAAACGATCCTGACCCCGAAACCAACGCAAAAGGGATGATCCCTTTTGCATCCACATAAAACTTTGAAAACCATATAGGAAAACACAATGAAAAACCTTCTGATGACCACCGCCTTCGCCATTGCTTTGACCGGCCCTGCCTTTGCGGCGGGTTCCCACTCTGGCGGGCATGATGACGACCACGCCGACAAGCATGCCGAAATGATGGCAGTGGGCAAACCCGGTACGGCGGCTGACGTCACCCGCACCATCGCCGTCACCATGCGCGAGACCGAAGACGGGGATATGATCTTTGAACCCGACAACTTTGCGTTCGAGCAGGGGGAAACCATCCGCTTTGAGGTCACCAACAAGGGCGAGCTTGAGCATGAGTTCGTGATCGATAATGCCGAAGGCAACGCCAAGCACAAGGAAATGATGGCGAAGATGGATATGGAACATGACGACCCCAATTCGGTCCGTCTTGAGGGCGGCCAGTCGGGCGAGGTGATCTGGACCTTTGCCAATGCCGGCACGTTTGAATTCGCCTGCCTGATCCCCGGTCACTATGAATCCGGCATGTACGGCCCCATCGAAGTCAGCGCCAAAGCCGAGGCAGAAGCCGAAGCGGCAGAGGTCGTCTATACCAAGGGCACCGTCAAGAAAGTTGACACCAAAGGGGGGAAGGTCACCATCGATCACGGACCTTTGGTCAACCTTGATATGCCCGCGATGACCATGGTGTTTCGCGCCGATGAAACCATGATCGGCAAGCTCTCTGCAGGTCAAAGCATCGAATTCGTCGCAGAGCCCGTCAAAGGCAAGCTGACCGTCGTCGAGTTGAAGTAATCCACGCGCGGGCTCCGGTCATGCATCGGTGCCCGCCCCATATGAGGCGAAGACATGAAAACATCGCGTGTATTGCTGTGGGTTGTCCTCTTTGCGTTGCTGACCGCAGCGGCGGGCGGGTGGTATTTCTCGCATCATGATCAACCCGAGACCAGCCCGACCGAGCTTGCGGAGGGTGCCTTGGCACCCGTGAAGGTGCCGGACAGTTTCACCGATCAGGAGCAGCTGGGAAAGCGCGCCTATGATGCGGTTTGCGCGGCCTGCCACGGGGCCAATGGTCAGGGGCAGGACGGCGTCGCACCGCCCTTGGTGCATGTGATCTACGAGCCCAGCCACCACGGCGACCGGGCGTTCCTGCTGGCCGCGCAAAACGGGGTGCGGGGGCATCACTGGCCGTTCGGAAACATGCCCCCCGTCGAAGGGATCACGCAGGCCGATGTGATGGACATCGTGGCCTATATCCGCCGCCTTCAGCGCGAGAACGGGATCGACTAAGCCCAAGGGCAAGGCCCCGAGGTACGTCACACCCCGGGGGCCCGCGCCGTTTCAGAACATCCGCGAGATCGAGAATTTCACGTTCCGACCCGGTGCCGTGCGTGTCGACAGATGCGGCGTATAGGTTTTGTCGAAAGCGTTCTCTAGCCCGACGCGGAACTGTGTATCCTTGAGGATACCGTTTTGCGGGACATAGGTGGCGCGCAGATTATGGACCCCAAATCCTGCCGAGGTCTCGCCGTCGTCTGTTACGGATGTGTTGCCCACGACCTCCCAGCTCAGGTCAAGCTCTTTGCCGAATTTCTTGCCTACGGTGACCCGCAGACTGTCCGCAGGCAGCAACCGCCAGTCACCGGAAGAGCCGCCCGGTTCATACTCCGTCCCGCGCACCACATTGGCATTCACGTCAAAGTAAAGACCCGTGCCCAACGCGTAAGAGGCTTCAAGCTCCAGCCCCGAGGTTTCGACCCGGTCCAGCGCCGGTGCAGGCGGGCGTACCCCCGAGACCGAATAGCTGCTGACATCGGTCAAGGTGGTCTCGTAGTAGACACCCTTGATCGCGAATTGGTCCCCGCTGCGGAACAGATCATGACGGTCAAACGAGGCGCCGATCTCGTATGTCTCGGCCTTCTCGGATGATGTGATCGCGGCATCGGTGCCCAGATGGTCGATCATGGGCAGCCCTTCGGTATAGGCGGCACTGGTGAACAGGGCCAAACCATTCCCGAAGGCATAGCGCACCGACAGCCCGCCCATCAGCGCGTTGTTTTCATAAGTGCCATCATTCGGGGCCGCTGATCCGGTGATCTTCGACGTCTCGTAGCGCAGCGCCGGTGTCACGGTCCATGCATCAGTGATGCGCATATCGTCCACCGCATAGACAGCGACGCGACGGTCCTTGCCGCCGGGGGCGTTGCTGGCATCAAGGCGTTCTTTGTGGATCAGTTCAAGCCCGGTCCGCAGATCATGGGAGACAACGCCCGAGGTGAACAGGCTTTGGTTTTTAAACGCCAGTTTCGTTGTTTGATACCGATGATCCGCATTCGCCAAGGCAAGAACACCGGCCCCTTGTGGGGTGCCTTCAAGGGGTGAGCTGCCCGAGACATAGCTTTGGTCGATCTGTTGGTCGGCGTAGGATAGCACGACATCAAGGTTCACCAGATCATTATCGGCTGGGTTGAAGTTGTACTTGAGCACCGCGGTCGTAGACTCCGTATCGCGGTCAACGGTGCCAAAGGAATCCGCCGTGGTGGTGAAACTGTCAAAGGGCACGTCGCGGTCGCTTGCGGTGGTGTGCGACAGGCTGAAGGTCAGCGATTGATCGCGGTTCTGGCCAAAGCTGTATTTTGCCTTGATTAGACCTGACGGCAGGGTGAAGGCGCTGTTACCGATAGTCGCCCCGTCACCATCCACCTGATCGTTCTGGTCGCGCCACGTGTAGTTCAGCAGAAACTCCATATCTTCGGTCGGTTGCCACGCCAGCACGCTGGAAGACGTGATGCCGTCGCCGTTCGTGCTGAACTCCAGCGTTTGACCCAGCAAATAGCCAAGCTCACCGCCCGTCAGATCCGACGCGTCTTTCGTCTCAAGCCGGACGACACCGCCCACGATGCCGGACCCGTATTCAAAGCTGCCGACGGACCCGCGGATCACATCGACCGACTTGTAAAGGAACGGATCGGTGAACAGCTGGGTGCCGATCCGGTATAGCCGCTCTGCCCCGGTGGTGGCCCCGTCGATCTGCACGGCGACTTTGGAATCCGCACCGTAGATATCGTTCGCGCCGAAGCCGCGGATGTTGATGCCGGACCCTTGCGGGGTGGACCCGTTCACAAGGCTTACGCCGGGAACTGAATCGATCAGCTCTGCCACGGTGCCCGCCTGACGGTCGTCGATCTCCTCTTGGTCGACTGTGGTGATGGATACTGCCGTATCGGTCTGCACCTCGCGTTTGCTCTCGCCCAGAACGAGCGTGCCTAGAAAACCCTCCTGCGCGGCGAGGGGGAGCGGGGTTAGGGAAAGAAGTATCAGGCTTGTCGTGCCCCTCAATAGGGCACGGGTTCCAGCGGCTTTGGTCATCGAAGACATCCTTGCAAGCAATAGGTTTGACGGAATGCTTGCGAGGGGCTGGCGGTGAAAAAAGGGGCGTAGAGGGGGAGCGCTCTTGCGGGTTCTAAAAAGACCTACTAAAAGTGTCAACATTAAAGGGCAGCTTCTGATCTGCGCCTTTGCCAGCGGATGCCCGACGCGCGTCGCCAGCCCCCTCTCTTTTAATCTATATGGCGAAGGTGCTGCATGACCCATTCCGTTCCCCCGACCCCCGAGGATATCCGCGCCTTCCGCGCCGACCACGCAAAGCTGCGCGAACGTGATGTGGCCGACAAGCTCAGGATCAGTGAGGCGCAGTTGCTGGCGGCCTATACCGGCGATGGCGTGCGGCGTATCAATGCGCACCCCGACGAGATCATGCGCGCCGCCCAGACTCTGGGCGAGGTTATGGCGCTGACCCGCAACCCGTCCTGCGTGCACGAAAAGGTCGGCACCTATGATAACTATCACGCCGGTCCCCATGCATCGATGATCCTCACCGATGACATCGACCTGCGCCTCTTTCCCAGCCGGTGGCATTATGCCTTTGCCGTAGAGAAGGAGACGGACGCCGGTACGCGCCGCAGCCTGCAGGTGTTCGATGCGGCGGGGGATGCGGTACATAAGATTTTTCTGCGCGACGGGTCCGATGTGGCGGCCTTTGATCGCGCCAAAGCCGGGCTGACGCTGGAGGATCAATCCCCCACCTTAGACGTGGTGCCGCGCGAACCTGACGAGGTGCCGAAATCCGATCTGTCGAAGCTGGACATCCTGCGAAAGGAATGGGCGCGGCTGACCGACACGCATCAGTTTTTGCGCCTGACCTCCAAGCTCAAGATGAACCGGTTAGGGGCCTACCGCATCGCGGGCGAGCCCTTTGCACGCGCTTTGCAGCCTTCTGCTGTCGATGCCATGCTGCATCAGGTGGTCGCGCAAGAGCTTGAGATCATGGTCTTTGCCGGCAATCGCGGGTGTATCCAGATCCATTCGGGCCCCATCACCACGCTGAAATCCATGGGTCCGTGGCAGAATGTGCTGGACCCCCGCTTTAACCTGCATCTGCGGCTTGATCACATCGCCGAGGTCTGGGCCGTCGACAAGCCCACGCAACGCGGCCCCGCTGTTTCGGTCGAGGCCTTCAACAAGGACGGGGGGCTTATCCTTCAGGTCTTTGGCGTCGGCAAGGAAGGGCGCGATTGTCGTCCCGCATGGGGCAAGCTTGTCGCGGGGCTGGAGAGCCTGAATGTCGAGGTGCCCGCATGATCCGCGCTTTCACGACCGCTATCAGCGTCGCGGCGCTTGGCCTGATTACAGCACTGCCCGCCACGGCACAGGAACCCACAGGGGGCGTCGTCTCCATCGGCGGCGCGGTGACAGAGATCGTCTTTGCCCTCGGCGCGCAGGACCAGCTGGTTGCGCGGGATACGACCTCTAGCTATCCGCCTGAAGCCGCTGCCCTGCCGGACGTGGGCTATATGCGCGCGCTCTCGCCCGAAGGGGTGCTGGCCACAGGCCCCAAGCTGATCATCGCCGAGGAAGGTGCCGGACCGCCAGAAACAATCGAGGTGCTTGAGCAGGCGCATATCCCCTTTGTCACCGTCCCTGATGACTATACCGCCGAAGGGGTCAGCGCCAAGATACGCGCCGTCGGGCAGGCGCTTGGGAAAGGCCCGCAGGCCGAAGCGCTGGCTGCTGAATTGCAGCAAAAGCTGGCAGCTGTATCCCGCGCGACGCAAGACCGGCCCGCGGCAGAGCGCAAACGCGTGATGTTTATCCTCAGCACCCAAGGCGGGCGGATCATGGCGTCGGGCACGGATACCGCGGCCGCGTCGATGATAGAACTGGCTGGCGCGGTCAATGCGGTCACGGGGTTTGCGGGCTACAAACCCATCACGGACGAAGCCGTGCTGGCCGCAGCGCCCGATGTACTGGTGATGATGGCGCGTGAAGGCGATCACAACAGCACCGAGGCAGAGCTTTTCGCGATGCCTGCCATATCCGTCACCCCTGCAGCGGCCAGCCGGTCGGTGGTGCGGATGGACGGGCTTTATCTGCTGGGGTTCGGGCCGCGCACGGCAGATGCGGTCGCCGATCTGCACGCCGCGCTTTACACCGATTGATCCGATGACAGCGCTTGCAGATTTCGCCCCGCCCCGCGACCGCCGTCGTGCCGCGCGCAAGGCGCATCTGTGGCTGGCGGCTGTTCTGGCCATCGCCGCCATCAGCAGCCTTGCGATCGGGGCGTCGGGCACATCGCTGTGGCACGCCCTGTTCAAGATCGTGACCGGCGCGCCGCTGACGCAGCTTGAACGCGTGGTGCTTTGGGATATCCGTTTGCCGCGGCTGATCATGGGCATCTGTGTCGGGGCCGCGCTGGCTGTGTCAGGCGCGGTGATGCAGGGGCTGTTTCGCAACCCGCTCGCGGATCCGGGTCTGCTTGGGGTAAGTGCGGGTGCCGGATTGGGCGCGATCGTGGCAATCGTTCTGGGCGGGCTGTTGCCGGTGGCTGTTCTCACCGTGGCGGGCTTTTGGCTGATCCCGCTGGCTGCCTTTCTGGGCGGATGGGCGGCAACCTTGCTGCTATATCGCGTGTCGACGCGGCGGGGGCGCACCTCTGTCGCGACGATGCTGCTGGCGGGGATTGCCTTGGGCGCGCTGACAGGGGCCTTGGGCGGGCTGCTGATCTATTTCGCCGATGACACGCAGTTGCGCGATCTGACGTTCTGGGGGCTCGGCTCGCTTGCCGGTGCCACATGGACCAAAGTCGCCATCGCGGGGCCGCTGATCCTTCTGGCGACGGGTGTGGCCATGCGCTTGGGCGGCGGGCTGAATGCGCTCGCTTTCGGGGAGGCAACAGCCGCGCATATGGGGGTGCCGGTGCAGCGGGTAAAGCATACCGCCATCCTCACGGTCGCGGCCGCCACAGGTGCCGCGGTCGCCATGTCCGGCGGGATCGGTTTTGTCGGGATCGTCGTGCCCCATCTGTTGCGTCTTGCCACGGGGCCCGATCACGAACCCTTGCTCGTGAACGCTGCACTGCTGGGGGCCACGCTGTTGCTGACCGCCGACATCATCAGCCGCGTGATTATTGCGCCGGCGGAACTGCCCATCGGGTTGATCACCGCCATTCTGGGCGCACCAGTGTTTTTCTGGATTCTGCTGCGGCGCCGTGGGCTGGTGGACCTGTGATGCTGCGCGCCTGCGATATTGTTGCCCGTATCGGCAAGAAAGAGATTCTGCACGGGGTCGATTTCACCGCCAATGCCGGTGTGCTCACAGCGATTGTCGGCCCCAACGGCTCGGGCAAATCGACGCTGCTTAGGGCGATCACGGCCGAGGTCGACTTCACCGGGCGCATTCTGCTGAACGGCGAAAACGTCGCCGATCTGCACCCGTGGGAACTTGCCGCCATGCGCGCGGTGCTGCCGCAGTCAGCAACCCTTGCGTTCCCCTTTACCGTGGCCGAGGTCGTGCGCATGGGGCTACGACGCGGCATATCTGGACACCGCGACGATATCCCCGCCCGCGCCCTGGATGCCGTGGGGCTAGAGGGCTACGCAGACAAGCTTTATCAAGAGCTTTCGGGCGGAGAGCAGCAACGCACGCAGCTGGCGCGCGTGCTCTGTCAGGTTTGGCATCCGGTGCAGAACGGCGTGCCCCGTTGGTTGCTGCTAGATGAACCCGTTGCCAGTCTGGATATCGGCCATCAGCTTATGGTGATGCGGCTTCTCAAAGATTTCGCCAATCGCGGCGGCGGCGTGGTCGCGGTCATGCATGATCTGAACCTGTCGGCCATGTTCGCTGATCACATGGCGATGATCAAAGACGGCCAGATCCTGAAACACGGCGCGCCCGCCGACGTGATGCAAAACGCCATTCTGTCCCAAGCCTATGGTTGCACCCTGACCGTCAATACGCCCGCCGCAGCGGGTCAAAGCTATATCCTGCCACACGTCGCGCAGGAGCGTATGGGGTAGGTGCGGGCACCACGCCAGCGCGCTGACATATATATCGGTTGACGTATGAGCTTCGACAGAATGACGTAAATGTGACACTACACCTAGACACCAGCGTCTGACGGTCTATGTCAACCGACACACCTCACCAATCACCCAGGACAGACCATGCCGACACAGCCCACCGATAAGATGGCGACAGAGCTTTTGCATGTGCAAGAGGAGCTGGCGGCAAAGAATGTTGACGCGGATGCGCCGAAGAAACAGGCGCAGCGGGCGTCGCACCGGTTGAACTTCCTCGAAGCGATGATGGAGACGGTGCCCGTCGGGGTCGTCATGGCCGATGCCGAAGGCAAGATTATCTACGGCAACAGCCACGTCGAAAAGATGGTGCGCCATCCTGTGTTGCATTCGGACGACGTGAACGCCTATGGCGAATGGGTATCGTACCACGCTGATGGGTCCCGTGTACAAAGCCACGAGTACCCTTTGGCGCGGGTGATCCAGAACCGCGAGGACCATGTCGAGATCGACGTGGATTATCAGCGCGGTGACGGCACCCGTTTTTGGATGCGGATCATTGGCGAGCCAGTGCTCGACGGGGAGGGGGAGCGGATCGGCGCGACCGTCGCCCTGATCGATATCGACGAAGAACGCCGCTTGCGCGAGGCGCAGAACATCCTGATTGCCGAGTTGAACCACCGTGTGAAGAACGCATTTAGCGTGGTGAAATCCATCGTCAGCCAGTCGCTGCGCAAGATGAGCATTCAACGCGGTATCCGTGAAACGATTGACCAACGGCTTAACGCCTATGCCACGGCGCACTCCAAACTGGTGGGCACCACATGGGACCGTGCTGCGATTGGTGCCGTGGCTGCCGATGTGCTCGACCCTATTGGCGGCGGTCGGATCACGTTGACGGGGCCGGAGGTAGAGGTGCCATCGCGCCAGGCGCTGTCCTTGTCGATGGCATTTTATGAACTGGCGACAAACGCGATGAAATACGGTGCCCTGTCGGTTCCTGACGGTGTTGTGAATTTATCTTGGGAACAAGGAAGTGCCGCCGAGGGTTCTCCCCTTGAACTCCACTGGGTGGAACAAGGCGGCCCTGCCGCCGAGAAACCCAGCGAGACAGGTTTTGGTAGCTTCATCACAGGGCGTGCCCTCGAGGCGGAAACAGGCGGGAAAATCGATACGGTTTTCGGGCCAGATGGATATGAATGGCATTTGAAGATGCCGCAACAGACGGAAGAGCAGGCAGTAGAATGACAAACCAACCTCAGAATATTTTCATCGTCGAAGATGAGGTCGTGGTCGCATTCGAGATGTCCGACCTGCTGGAAGACATCGGCTTTAACGTCGTAGGCCCCAGTATCCATCTGGAAGACGCCAAGGAAAAAGCGCGCGACGGGGATATTGATATCGCCTTTCTTGACGTGAACCTTGGGCGCAACAAGACATCGAAACCCGTCGCGGATATTCTTCGCGAACGGGGTATCCCTTTTGTGTTCATCACCGCATATGACGCCGACCAGATCAGCTTTCTCGGGCCGGATGATCGTGTCGTGAAGAAGCCCGTGAGCAGCCAGAAGCTGATCGAGACGCTGCGCCGTGTCTACCCAAGCCTAGAGACTGAGTAAGCTCGGACAGGAAATCCCGCAGGCAAAATCCCGCGCGCCGCGACACTGCGGCGCAGGGCAGGGATGCTTTGACGTCGTGACATCGGTCATATGTGAACATATAGTGAACATATGGCTAAGCAATCTGTAGAGCAAAAACTGGCAATCCTGAGCGACGCGGCGAAATATGACGCGTCTTGCGCCTCTTCGGGGTCGACGAAACGCGACTCGCGCGATGGCAAGGGCGTGGGGTCGAACGAGGGGTCGGGCATCTGTCATGCCTATGCACCGGACGGGCGCTGTATCTCGCTTCTGAAAATCCTGATGACGAATTTCTGCATCTATGATTGCAGCTATTGCATCAACCGTGCCTCGTCTAACGTCACTAGGGCGCGGTTTAGTGTCGATGAAGTGGTGAAGCTGACCATCGAATTCTACCGCCGCAATTATATCGAAGGGCTGTTCCTGTCTTCGGGCGTGATCAAATCGCCCGATGCGACGATGTCGGACATGGTGCAGATCGCGCGCAAGCTACGGCACGAGGAGAATTTTCGCGGCTATATTCACCTGAAAACCATCCCCGACGCCGCGCCAGAGTTGATCGCCGAAGCGGGGCTGCTGGCAGACCGGCTGTCGATCAACGTCGAGCTGCCCACCGATGCCGCCGTTCAGCAATATGCGCCCGAAAAGAAGCCCGATCAGATCCGCAAAGCGATGGCCGATTTCCGGCTGCGTAAAGAGGTGTCGAAAGACACATCCCACACCGGCAAGCGCCCACCACGCTTTGCGCCTGCGGGGCAATCGACGCAGATGATCATCGGGGCGGATGGGTCGAATGATGCGGCCATTCTGGGCCAGTCCACACGACTCTATTCCAGCTACAAGCTCAAGCGCGTGTATTATTCTGCTTTCTCACCGATCCCTGACAGTTCGGCCAAGTTGCCGCTGATCCGGCCGCCCTTGCAACGCGAACACAGGCTCTATCAGGCGGATTGGCTGCTGCGGTTCTATGACTTCCAGCTGGACGAGATTACATCCGTCACCGCGGACGGGAACCTTGATCTTGAGGTCGACCCGAAACTGGCTTGGGCGCTGGTGCACCGCGCGGTGTTCCCGCTGGATGTGAACCGCGCCAGCCGCGAGATGCTGTTGCGGGTGCCAGGGTTCGGAGTGAAGACCGTGAACCGCATCCTGTCCGCCCGCCGCCACCGCACCCTGCGCTACGAGGATCTGATCCGCATGGGCGCATCTATGAAAAAGGCGCGCAGCTTTATCACTGCGGGGGGCTGGTCCCCCGGCGGGCTGACCGACAGTATTGATCTGCGCGCGCGGTTTGCGCCGCCGCCTGAACAGTTGACCCTGTTCTGATGCATCGCGCGGTCTTGCCCAAGATCGGCACGGCGCAGGCGTGGCGTGATGCGGCGCGGCAGTTCCTTGCCGCCGGCATCCCGCCCGAGGCGATCTTGTGGGGCGATACCAGCACGGTGCCCGATCTTTTTGGCGACACCGCCCCGATGCAGACGGGCGGGCAGGTGACCGTGCCACGTAGCTTCATCAGCATGGCGAGCAGTGTCGTCTGGCACAGTGACCCCGAACGGTTTGCGCGGCTTTATGCATTTCTTTGGCGGTTGAAGGACGCGCCGCATTTGATGACGGATCGCGGTGATGCCGACCTGTCGCGCCTGCGCCGGATGGAGAAGAACGTGCATCGCTGCCAGCACAAGATGAAAGCCTTCGTCCGTTTCCGCGAGATTGGCGCGCCCGATGCCCCCCGCCGGTCCTTTGCCGCGTGGTTCGAACCGACGTATCACACGGTAGAACCCACCGCTGATTTCTTCCTGCGTCGTTTCAGCGATATGGATTGGCGCATTCTCACGCCGGATGTCTGCGCGATTTTCGAGGGGGGCAAACTGACCTTCCACGAGGGGCGGGAAAAGCCCGCGCTGCCCGAAGACGCGAGCGAGCAGCTGTGGATCACCTATTTCCAGAACATCTTTAACCCCGCGCGGCTGATGGTCAAAGCCATGCAGTCCGAGATGCCCAAGAAATACTGGAAGAACATGCCCGAGGCGGCGCATATCCCCCAAATGATCGCCGACGCCCCCGCCCGTGCCCGCGCGATGGCCGAGGCAGCACCGTCCTTTCCGCCGCAGCGATTGGCGCAGGTACAGGCGCAGCTTGCCGCGCATCAATCCGCATGGGAGGGCCCGAAAGACGCGCTGGCCAAGGATATCGCCGCCTGCACCCGCTGCCCCCTGCATTGCAATGCGACACAGGCCGTACCGGGCGAGGGCCCCATGGATGCCGATCTGATGATCGTGGGTGAACAGCCCGGCGATCAGGAGGATTTAAGCGGGCGGCCCTTTGTCGGGCCTGCGGGGCAGCTCTTTGATCAGATCGCAGGGCGGGCGGGGCTGCAGCGGGACAAGGCGTTTGTGACCAATGCGGTGAAACACTTCAAATTCACCCCGCGCGGTAAACGCCGTCTGCACCAACGGCCCAATGCGTCCGAGATCCAGCATTGCCGCTGGTGGCTGGATGCCGAGATCGCACAGGTCAAACCCAAGCTGATTTTGGGCATGGGGGCGACGGCCGCCGAGGGGCTGACCGGACGGCGCGATGCCATCACCGCCCGCCGTGGCACGGTCGAACAATCGCCTTCAGGCACGCCGGTTCTGCTGACGCTGCACCCCTCGTATCTTTTGCGCCTCCCCGATCCTCAGGCCAAAGCCGACGCAACTGCCCAATTTCAAGACGATTTGACCGCCGCCGTAAGAATGTTGGCCTGAAAAAGCGTAATCTCGTAGGGGGCAGTTGCAATATGGCTATTGGATGCCATATACCATCCACATGGATGGAGAATAGAGATGAGCAACGTCAGGCAGCTACGGGAAAAGCAACCCGAGAACGAAAAGATCACGATCAACCTCGGCTTTGTCGATCTAGGGCGGATCGACCTGCTGGTGCAGGAGGGGTTTTATTCCAACCGCAGCGATTTCATCCGCACGGCGATCCGCAAGCAGTTGGATCACCAGTCGGAGACGGTGACACGGTCTATCGACCGTCACACAATGGAAATGGGTCTGCGCGATTACTCCGTCGCGGACCTCGAGGCGGTGCAGGCAGCAAATGAAGTGCTGCACATCAAGGTGGTGGGTCTGGCCCGTATCGCGCGCGATGTGACGCCAGAGCTGGCCCTTGCGACCATCGGTTCCATCAACGTGCTGGGGGCGCTTCAAGCCAGCACCGAAGTCAAGAAAGCACTCGGCGACCGGATCAGTTAGCTCCGGCATCATCCTTAAAAGGAATGCGACATGGCAGATGAATTTAACGCGGCCCTGCGCCGTGCCGGAAAACTTGTGCGCGCGGGTAACCCCAAAGCGGCGACCGAAGCCATCCAGAACGCGCTTGGCGCCGGTGGGCTGGGGAGCATGGCGAAAGGTCGCAAAAGCCCCTTCGGTAAAGCCAAGATCGGCCGCGGCCTGCGCGAGACGCTTTCGGGGCTGGCGCAATCAACCCTGAACGGCGGTGACAGCATCGAGCCGGACCTGCCCGAGGGTGCCACATTCGACAGCGGCAGCTTTTCCTGCAGCGCAGGCAGCCGCGACTATCGGCTTTATATTCCCAACCTCAAAGGCTCTGCGCCGACAGGTTTGGTGATGATGCTGCACGGGTGCAAACAATCCCCTGTGGATTTTGCCAAGGGCACGGGCATGAACCAACTGGCAGAGGCGCATGGGTTGATCGTGGTCTATCCGGCGCAATCCCGCATGGCGAATATGCAGAACTGCTGGAAATGGTTTGATCCCGCCGACCAGATGCGCGGCGCGGGTGAACCGGCGATCCTTGCGGGGCTGATGAAACAACTTCAGCGCGACCATGCCATTCCCAAAGGGCGCAGCTTTGTTGCGGGGCTGTCGGCCGGCGCGGCGATGGCGGTGGTGCTGGGACAAACCTATCGGGATGTCTTTGACGCGGTGGGTGCCCATTCCGGTTTGCCCTACCGCGCCGCCCATGATGTGCCATCGGCTTTTGCGGCGATGGGGCAGGGGGCAACAGGCTTTGACACAGGGGAATTCATTCCGACGATCATTTTTCAGGGCGATGCGGATAGCACTGTGAGTGCCGCGAATGCGGATGCGATCGCCAAACACGCCCCAAAAGGCCCCGAGGTTCTGGACGATGGCAACGCGGGCGGGCGCCGTTTTTCCCGCCGCAGCGTGATGGCACCGAAAGGCCATGTCGTGATGGAACAATGGACCGTCTCGGGCCTCGGTCACGCGTGGTCGGGCGGCAACAGCGCGGGATCATACACGGACCCCACAGGACCGGATGCGAGCCGCGAAATGCTGCGGTTTTTCCTCAATTTGCCTACGAAAGGCGCATAATATGACACACTCCCTTACCTTTGACGCCATCAGCGAAGCCACCCCGGGTCCGAAATGGGCAGCCCGATGGGCCCGTTCATGGCCCGCCTACGAGGCATGGTTCACCGCACGCGGCGGCGATAACGGCCCTGACCGCGCAGCCTGCGAGGCGGCCCTAAAGCAATATATGCCCGAATTAGTGCCTGTTCACGCCAAGCTCACAGCGCTCGCGTGCGGGTCGGACTGTGCAGCGCGCTTCCTGTCCACGTGGTGCCCGCCAAGCTATCTCGGCGGCTGCTCCCTCGCCGTGGCCACGTCGGACGACGACATTCGGCTGGTACGAAATTACGATCTGTCGCCTGACCTGAACGAAGGCCTGCTGCTGCACAGTGCATGGACTGGTCGGCGCGTGATGGGCATGGTCGAATTCCTTTGGGGCCTGTCCGATGGCATCAACGACGCGGGGCTCAGCATCGCGCTGGCCTATGGTGGGCGGCAGGAAACAGGGCGCGGGTTCGGCATCACCACAATCTTGCGCTATGTGCTGGAAACCTGTGAAACCGTGCCCCAAGCGCTGCGCGTGCTGCAACGCGTGCCGTCGCATATGCCGTATAATGTGGTGGTCGCCGATGCTTCGGGCGCGGGTGCCAGCGTCGAGATGTACGCCGGTGGCGGGGCAAAGGTGCAGCCGCGGCTTGTCGCCACAAACCACCAGACCGACGGCAGCACACCCGACAGAGGCAGTTTTACCCGCACGTTTGAACGGTCAAAACACCTTGTGAGTGTCTTGTCTGACGGGGTCACCCCCGCGACGCTATCAAGCCAGTTCACCCAAGCGCCGCTGAAGCAAGACCGCTACGCCGAGGGGTTTGGCACGCTTTTCACCGCCGAATACGAACCCAAACGCCGGAAGATGACCCTGCATTGGGACGATGAGGTCTGGTCGCAGTCAATAGACGCATTCGAGGAGGGCACCCGAGAGGTTGTCTATGGCAGGGCCCCGTCGTCGGTGGCCGCAGGGGGTGACATCGATTGGGTGCAAATCGGTCTGGACTACGCAGCGGGCCGCGGGGTCGACTGGCGCAGGTTTGTGCCAGCGGGTGTTGATGTGGCGTAGGGCGTCGAAGCGAAAGGCCTTGCTATATTACGCGGAACAGACCCTACAACACGCCAACGGCAGCCGCGCCTTCGTTGAAATCGAATTGCCCGAAAAGGCGCTATTCCGGTTTCAGTCCAAGCCCCAAGCGGTTCGCGTGCCAGGCGGCTTCCGCCCGTGAGGAGATGCCGAGCTTGCGATAGACGATCTTGATATATCCCGCGACCGTCGTTTCCGCGATGTTCAATGCGGAGGCGACCTCGGCGTTGCGCAGGCCTTTGGAGATGAGCGTGAGCACTTCGGTCTCCCTCTCCGTCAGGCGCCCGTCCAGGCTGGCGACCGGCCCGGTGAGGCGGAAGTGTTCCATGATGCGGCGGGCGACAGAGGGTGATATCGCCGGTAACCCCATCGAAAGCTGTGTCAGCTGGCGAGAGAGCACCGCCGCCTCTGTCTCTTTCAGCAGATACCCGTCCGCCCCGGCCGAGAGCGAGGAAACAATGCTCGCGTCGTCGCCCATTACCGTGGTTACGACCTTGATTGCAGAGGGGCTGGCCTTGTTCAGGCCGCGCAGGATTTCGAGACCCGACCCATCAGGCAGGCCCAGATCAATCAGGGCGAGATCTATCTGGCCATCCAGTTTTGACAGCGCCGTCCGTACCGAGTTGGCCGTGCAGATCGTCGCCGCCGGATATGCTGATCGTACGATATCGACCAGCCAACGCAGGGTTTCGACGATATCTTCGACAATCAGGATACGCTTCATTCTGCTGCGGCCTCTTTCTGAGTGCTGAAAAGAGGTAGAAACGCGGTCAAGGTGGTGCCCTTGGCACCGGTGCTGTAGCTGAAGGCACCTTGCAACTGGGTGAAGCGGTTTCTCAGGTTTCTGAAACCATTGCCAAGCGACGCGACGCTGCTGTCAAAGCCCGAGCCGTTATCCCTTAGCGTAAGCTGCAATCCATCGCTTTCCAGGGCAATCCGGACCTTCGCCTCTGTCGCGCCAGAGTGGCGTAGGATATTGCTGGTCCCCTCGCGCAGGAAGGCGCGCAGCGCATGCGCCAACCGATGGGATATACGGCCTTTGGTGATCTCGTCGGCCTGCCACGTGACGGTGATATGAGCGGCCTCGAAATGGGTGATGATTTCGGCGCGCAGATCGGCGAGCAGATCGCGGAGATCCCAATCAGTCTGATCCGGGTTTGAAATCAACTCTCGTAGATCGGCGAGGGTCTGGCGGATAAGAAGGTCTTTGCGTTCCCGAGGGCCGGTGTGCAGGGCGCTGAGCAGCAGCACCCCTATGTTGTCATGCATGTCGCGATTGATGCGCAGCCGCTCTGCGCTGACGGCTTGAAGATAGGTCTCGTGCTGGGACAGGCTGGCATCAAGCAACGACAGGATCGCATCGGCCCGCGCCAGATCGCGCGACGAGAAAAGACGCGATCCTTGCCCGGCCAGCTCAAGCGACAGTGCAGGCAGATTGCCGATGGACGCGAGCGTCAGGATACGGCCATCGTCTTGCAGTGCGGTGATCGTGGTAGACGCCGGTTGATCCTTGATGCGCAACGGATTGAAAATATCGGACCAGAACTTACGCAGCAGCCTCTGCTTGTCTTCGGGGTCTCTCGCATGGGCGATCTGGGTTACCCTGCGATACAGCTCTTCCGCCGGGATCTCGCGGTTGCGCTTGAGCAGCACCCAGACTTTGTCGCGCAAGGGCAGGTAAACCATGCAGATCGCCGCGAGTGCGATGCCAAAGGCAGGGGCGCGCCCCAGCGAAAGCCCGTAGATGAGCGCGGCATCAAGCCCCAGAAGCAAAGCCACCCCAAGGCCATAAAACAAGATGCCGTAGGACCAATTCGCTAGGTCGAACAGCCGGTAGCGCGTTACTGCCAAGGCAATACCGGCGTAGATGATCAGGAAAAACAAAAACGCAGTGCTTTGTTCGATCACCGGGGCCAACCCCATAAGCGTCGGCAGGATGGACGTCAGCACAAAGCCACCCGCACCAACTGCAACCGACACGCCAAGCCAGCCCAGCATCGCCCGCGCGGCCGGGTCGCGGCGATTGGCGGCGACTTGTGCGGCAATGACCAGCAACAGGGCCACCATGATGATCGCGATGAAATCTGGGGCATTGTTCAGGTTGTCCGGCCAGCCGGGGCCAAGCACCAAGAGGATACAGGCACCGATCAGAAGTGTCGGTAGCCAGAGCACAGGTTTCGGAACAATGCGCCGCGGGTACGAGAGGAACAACGTCACCATACCGATCCCGAACAGCAGCGATCCACCGGGATTTACCCGGCAGGCCACCGAATAGGCCGTCAGACTAAGCGCGAGCTCGCGCGAGCTGTAGATCGCGGCGCTCGACGATGCCAAAGCCAACCCGATCCCGGAAAGCAGAAACCACCATCCGGCCTGTTCATGAGGGCGTAGGCAGACGACCCAAGTCCCGATAAACATGCCCACGAACGCGACAAAAACTTGCGTCCAGAATTTCATCGGCAGATCCGAAACCGGACGGCTTTCCTGGACCCTTACCGCGACGCTTTCAGGGCCGTCGGCTTGGTCGAAGGTCAGGGTGACTGCGCCGCTGCGCAACGCGTCATGCAAGCGATCCTGACGGTCAAAGAAGCGACGCAGGGTCTCTTGATCACCGATCCCGTCGGGCTCTTCTATCAGGTCTAGGGGTGTCACCGGGATTGTGGGCTGGTTATCCGCTGAAAGGCCAAGAAGCGTCTTACCAATCATATCGCGATCCATGGCGCTGCCCTGCGCGATGTCAGTGACGACAACGCTTTGCCCCACCACGCCAAGCCTGATCCCGAGCCACGGCTGGGCCGTCGCCACCCACGTCAGGGCAGCGGCGGCGGCCAGATAGAGCACGACGCAAAGCGCGAAAATGGCTCCGGGGGCGACATGTGGACGTGTCATCTTATGGACCACACAGCGGAATTTATAATTGCAAATTTAATCATTCTATACGGCTCATCTTCTCAAAATACTCTTGTCCGAGGACACCCCCTGAACGGGGGGGAGACGATTTCATGAAGTAGGTATCTAAAAAGTGAAGAAGAATTTTTTAAATCAAGCAAGGGGAATTTCATGAAACACGCACGTCTTAGTATTGTTATTGCAAGCCTTGGGGTGGCGACGGTCTTGTCTGGTTGCAATGGAAGCAGCTCCACCGGCGGGCTTGCTGGCGGCGGCGCAGGCAGCGGGCAGGATTTTGAGACAGCCTTTAACGCTGTCAGTCAAAAGGCCCCCACTTCGGATATGCCCACGTCGCTGAAAGCCAGCTATGAGGGTCAGATGAAGGTCGGCGTGAACAGCGGATCGGCCCAGATTTTCGGGACCGATATCGATGCGAATAGCGCGGAAATCATTGGCGATCTGGCAGTCGATGTGGATTGGACCGACGGGCAGACCACCAATCCGTTCACCGGAACGGCCTCCAACATCGTAGCGACAGAGGCGGGCACATCGAACTCCGTCAAACTGGACGGGACGCTGACGGTCGATCAAGGCTTGCCAGCCTCACTCAGCCGCACAACCATTCCGGCGCAGGTCGTCGCGGGCGTCAATATCCCCGAGCAGAACACCGGCGCGATGCTGTTCCATATGTCCGGTCGGCTTAGCAGTGGCGAGAACGAAGGCGACGCCACCTTGCAGTTCGGCGGAAACTTCATGGGGCCGGGTGCAGAATCGATGCTTGGACCGGTATCTGGCGGTATCAACGATGTGAACAATCCCTCGCCGCAGATTTTCGACGCGGGCGTCGGTGGTACATTCTACGCCAACAAGAAATAGAAGCGACGGATAAGCGGGTCTCTTGGATGCGGTCAATTACCGGCCGCAAAAACCCGCTTTCCCCGCGGTAGCCGAGGTCTTTGATGCGGCGAATTTTATACAATCTATTTTTAATCTTACTGGCCTCGCCATTAGCGGCCTTTTCCCTTGATGATGCAGAACAAAGCATCCTCAAGGGGAAAGCCGCAGAGGTTATTCCATTGCTCGAGGGGTATTCACCCAAGACCGAGACAGAGACCCTGCGCCGGATGTGGATTCTAGGGGTCGCCTACAACCGTTCGGGAAAATCACACCAAGCCGTTGCCCCGCTGGCGCGGCTTGTGATCTTGCGGCCAGACGATCCCACGTTCCGGCTTGAGCTGGCGAACGCATTGGTGAAAAGCGACCAGATCGAACGGGCGCGATATCACCTTGAACTGGCCAAAGGTGCGGGTTTGTCGCCCTCTGTCCAGGCAAAAGTGCAGGCGGAGCTGGACCGTTTGGCCAAACCGAAAAAATGGCAGGGCTATTTCCGTTTTGCCATTGTGCCCGAAAGCAATGCCGCCCGCCGGACATCTGCAGAGACGGTGAACCTCAGCGGCTTTGTGCTGCGGCTGGACCCGAATTCCCGCGCCCAATCCGCCACGGCGTTCGAGATTGGCACGGGCGTTGCGACCGTGCCGCGCCTTACGGACGCCTTACGCGCCAGGTTCGCGCTGGATCTGGATGCCCGTCTTTTCGACGGGCGTGCGCCCGATGAAGTGACCCTTCGGACCAGTGCCTCCCTGCTGCATTTCGCCAATGAGGGGCGTCTTGCCTCGGCCGAGATCTATGGATCGCAGCGCTGGATTGATGACGCGGCCTATGCGCATACCTACGGCCTTGGCCTGTCCTATACGCGCAACCTCGGCACCCGCGCCCGCGCCACGGCGGTGCTTCAGCGAGAACGTATCACCTATGATGGCAGCGGTGTCGGCGTGAACCGAACAGCAGGTGCTGCGCAATTCGCTTATGCGGCATCGTCGCAGCTTGTGTTTCGCGTAGGCTTGCGCGCGGAAAGCCGTACCAGCTCTTACAGCCCCGTCGCGGGCCATGCGGCGGGCGTCACCATCGGCGGCGATTATTCCTTTGCCGGCGGTCTTCGGGTCGGGCTGGACCTGTCGTTTGACCGGAACGAATTTGACGGCGTGCATCCCATCTTTGGCGTTGCCCGCGTCGACAAGAAAACGAGCGTCATGCTGAACCTGTCCAACCAGAACTGGAGCTACAAGGGCTTTGCCCAAGTCCTGAGGCTCGGGTTTGAAGAGCAACGCTCTACCATTTCGATCAACAGGTTTCGCAACGCCACTGCCAGCATCGGCCTGACACGATCGTTTTGAAGAAATTCGGCCCCAAGTCGCTGGTCGCTTGCATAGGTTTCGGTCGTGCTTGGGCGGTGCTACGCAGCGCGTGCCGACGCCGGTTGCCCCCTGCGCACGCACCAACGATAGGGTGGGAACTGCGACAGCCCCATTTCATCTTCATGCCTTGGAAAATAGCAGTTCGATGATCGCTTCGGAATGATTTTCCAATGCATCGGATGATCGAATATCCCCACCCTCGATCGCGTTGGTGAGAATGGGCAGGGCCATTGGAAATGACCCACCATGGGTGATCATGAAAAAGATAGTCCGGTCCGAAACGTTCGGAAGGGTGCCTTCTGATTTTGCACCTGTGATCAGATCTTTCAGTGCCGTGTAAAAAGGCACAACGAGGTGCCTTTGCAAAAAATCACTGCGATCACTGTGTTTTGCCCCGTCATGAACGATAACACGGCTCACTTGTGGCCAGCGGGCGGATGCGGTGATGAAAGCGCGAATGAGCGCCTTCAGTGCTTCCGTTTGGGTCGCGGTCCTAACGACAAGAGCTTTGTTAAGGTCGCTTGCAAAACAGTCGGATAGATGTTCCATCGCTGCGATCCAAAGCGCCTCTTTTGATCCAAAGTAATACCGTGAAAGGCCTTTGTCGGCCCCGGCTTTTTCAGCAACGTGGCTCAGTGAAACGCCGTCGAAACCGCGCTCCGCAAACAGATCAATCGCAGAGCGAAGCAAGGCCAGCTTCAAATCTGTACCCTGTGCGGCCTGCGGACGGCCGCGTTTTCTTTCGGCTGTCTCAGAAACGTCGATGGCGGTTTTGACCTCGGTCCTCGTACGTTGCTTGGACATTTGAATGACATCTCCATGTTTGAGCCGCGAGAACTCCGTCTCGCTTAGCCCGGGTCAGCTTAGCTTTCCAGCGTGATCTCTTACAACACGCTATTCTACGAACGAAGAATAAGTTTGACATATTCCACGAACGTAGAATAGCTGGGCGCACAAGCACGATAGGATGTCAGTACATGATGAGATGGATTGTAGGGGGCGCAGTTGTCTTTGCGCTTGGTGTCGGGATATTCGGCCTCCCGCCCTTTAGCGGTCAGCCCACCGCTGGGTTTGCGGAAGGTGAACCTGGATTTGAGACCGGGGTGAAACGCCTACCCAACGGTATTTATGAGGTTTCTGTACGGACCCCGATGCCGGGCGTTTCACCTGAAATGGTTGGTTGGTGGTTTGGCGATTACATGGAAACGACCGAACACTACCGACGTTGGTTCCCGGACGCGCATCTTTGGATGGATTGGGAAAACAAGGTTGATGGCCAGTTCATCGGGGCGAGCCATCTGGTGCATGAATACATCGGTGAAGACTTGAATAAGCTGAGAATTCAGTTTGTTGAACCTGAGGAGGTTTTGGGGGAGGTAAACTTGGCTGACGGCGACGTCGCCGTATGCGCCCGCGTTGGCCTGCTAGAAGAGCCCATCTATGGCGGCGAAATGTGCCACATTGTTCGCAATGTCGAAGGCGGTGCCGAAATGCGTAGCCGTTTTTGGCTTGGGATGGTGGCCGCGCGTGAGGGAAACGAGGCGGTGCCCTCTGTCATCGGAACGCTTGGGAACGCCTATCTGGCACGTCTGCTGACCGTGAAAGAGGCGTCGGCAACTGCTTTGTTAAACCACTGTTTTGATGAGATGACCATTCTGGCAGGCTTTCTCCCAAAGCTCTACGCCGATGCGCAAGGGTAAGAAAAACGCTGCATTCACGCCATGACCACCAAGCGGACTTGCCGTCATCGCGCAGATCGCGGCTGTGCGCTATGCCGAAAAGGTCAGCGGGCCGATGCATCTGCTGGCGAGTTGACGCGCCGCGACGCAACCCGGCAAGCGAACCTGCGGCCGACCCGGAAAACCGGGTTGAACCGTCAGGTTTGCCCGCTGGGTGCCTTAGGGCAAAGCGGCGCGTTATTTGAAGACCGGCTGACGCTTTTGCATCTTGGCGGCGACGACCTCTGCGAATTCCGGAGATTTCAGCTGCTCGGCGAACAGCACCGATTCACGCTCCATTTGGGCGGTCATCTGGTCTTTGCCATGACGGATCAGCGCCTTTGTTTTGATAACCGAGCTTGGTGCCGCCTCCGCCAAACCAGCGGCAAGCGACGCGACTTCGGTGGCAAAACCGGACGAGGGAGCGACACGCGACACCAATCCAAAGCGCAGCGCCTCTGCCGCATCAAGAACGCGATTGGCCAGCAGCATGTCGTTCGCCACGGCCATGCCGACGGTGGCGGGCAGCAAAAGCGACGAGGCGGCCTCTGGTACCAGTCCCAGTTGGACAAAGGGCGTGCTGAATGTGGCCGTGTCGGCGGCGATAATCAGGTCGCAATGCAGTAGCATCGTCACCCCGACACCAATGGCCGGGCCGTTTACGGCCGCAATCAAGGGTTTGGGGCAGGTGGAGATCGCGGTCAGAAACCGGATAACGGGCGGCACACCGTCGCTGCGGGTTCCCTTGGCAAAATCCTGCAAGTCATTCCCGGACGTAAAGTAGTCTTCCGCACCTGTGATCACGAAGGCGCGTACCGCGTCGGACCGGGCATAGTCTTCCAGCGCGTCGGCCATGGCGGCATACATATCCTGCGTGATGGCATTGCGCTTTTCGGGGCGCGCGATGGTCATGGTCGTGACGCGTTGGTCGGTGTGTAGCTTGATGTTTTCGGTCATGTTTGATCCTGTTGATTTGAATGGCGGTGGAAATCGGTTGCGGTTGAAGGCGCGCCCATGAGCCAATTGCTGAATTCGGCCCATAAAGCGTCGCGGCCTTTGCGCAATGCGCCTTCGTGCCCGATCCGCGTTACACCGACCTGCGATGGTGTGCGGATGATCACCTCGTGCGGGGCGGCTGGATAACACTTTAAAAGGTCGGATGCGGTTGACGGCGTTGCAATCGGGTCATCGGGAAAGATCCAAGACCGGATAGGGGCTGTGACCTCGTCATAGTGATGCGGTGCCAGTTTCGTTGCGAGGTCCGGTTGAAAATAGCTGCGGCGCTGGCTCCACCGGCGCCATGTCTTGAACAGTTTCGGCGGCAGCGCTTCGCCCCGCCAGCCGCCCGCCGGTTTGATATAGCCGTAGCGTAGCAGTAAATAGGGGCCCAACACCCACCAGAAATAAAGCTCGGACGGGATATTGCGCAGGTGGTGGCCGCCGAAATAACCGGTCCCGACAGAAACAAACGCGTGTCTGGTGATCTTGGAGTGGTTCGGCATGAGGCCGACAAAATGCCCGCCTACACTGTGGCACAGATGGGTCAGCGGCAGGCCCGGTGCCGCCTCCTCCAGCGCATTTAGGGCGGCGGGCGCGTCAAGCCGTCCCCAGTCGGGGTAGTCGATCCCGGATCTAGCCAGATCCTTGCCCTTTGATCCCCCAATCCCCCGATAGTCATAGGTCAGGACAGCGGCACCTTGGCGGGCCAGATACATCGCGAGGCCGGTATAAAACTGACGCGGGAACCCCGTGCCGGCCGAGATCAATACCGCGATTTTGGGCGAAGGTGAGGTGTGGATGTCTGCCTCCAGCTCCCATCCATCGGTGGCGGCGAAGCGGATCGTCGTTTGGGTAATGTCTTCAGTCATCGGCTGGCCCTTTCTTCGGCGGGGTAGGGCCGTTCACAATGCCGTCCGCATTGTCTGCCAGATGCGTCAGAAACTGTTCAATAATGGCCTGTTCCTCAGCAGGAAAAGGCGCAAGCAGCGCCGCATTGAACTGGCTGATTTCGCCCGCGCCCTGTTCAAGCACCGCGCGGCCCGACTGTTCAAGGTAGACGTGTATGACGCGGCCATCCACCGGCGACGGTGACCGCCGCACCAGACCCTTTGCGCACATGCGATCCACAAGACCGGTCAAGCTCGACTTACCCATAGCAAGGGTCGAAGAGAGGTCACTGATGGGCTGCCCGTCCTTTCGCGACAGGATCAACAGCACCGCAAGCTGTGACGTGGTAAGCCCTATCTTGTTGCGCGTCCGACGATCGGCAGCGCGAAAGAGCGCTGAATGTGCGATCTGGAGCTTGTGGAAAACCTTGAATGTATTGGCCATAAATCAATTCGCATGTGAACTAGTTTGTTCGTATATGAATTAAATGCACCCGACAACATGTACCGCGTCACAGACAATGGTGACGTTACGACACGGCCGCACCCTGCGGCACCGCGACTGCGAACAGGGCTTTTTGCTGCCTACTTAGTCAACTTCTGTGCCTGAATGATCTGGTCGGCGAGCTTGACGAGATCATGTGAGGTAAAGTCAGGTTCCGGTACGCCGGGCACGTGCAGGATGCTGTTGTGTGGTCGCGCGATAAAGGCACCGCGGCACCCCACGGACTGCGCGCCGATGGTGTCCCAGATATGACATGCGACCATGCACAGGCTTGAGACATCGACGCCCAGACGGTCGGCAACCATCTGATATGTCGACGGATGAGGTTTGAAGTGACCAACCTCGGCTACGCTAAAGTGGTGGTCAAAAAGCGCTGCGATGCCGGCTTTTTCAAGGGGTGTCGGCGCGGGGGATGGGGCGGAGTTCGTCAGTGTCACAAGCGTGAACCCCGCGTCGCGCAACTTGGTCAAGGCCGGGGCCACATCGGCGTGGGCGGGCATCGATCCAATCAGTGACTTCAGTTCGGATACGTCGCTGTCCTGAATGGCGATGTTTTTATTGTCGCCAACCATCCGCAGAACACCGCCGGCCAGATCGCCGAAGGGCGCATAGAGCCCGGTCAAGGTCACTGTTTGCGAATACAAGATCAGCTCTGGAAACCACTCGCGCAGGACCGCGGCATTGCCGAACACGCGGTCAAAGAACGGCTCTAGCGTCGCGATATCCAAAAGGGTTTCGTTTACGTCGAAAACAATGGTCGGAAAATCTGTGCGGTCTGGCATGGGGGGGCTTTCTGAGCGTGCTACTTTTCGGCAGCATTCATCCAAGTATTTGAACACAATGGCGGGTACGTTTCACAATTGCACCCATGCCATTGCTTCGTCAAACTATGCGCGAGGTCAGCCGTCAGTCCCCATTTCGGGCAAGCGCTGCAATCGGGTAAGGCAATCGATATGAAAAAGGTCACTGCCAAAGATGTTGCCGCCCGCGCGGGCGTTTCAGTGTCCGCCGTGTCGCGCGCGTATCGGGGGAATGCCCCGATTGCCGAGGATAAGCGCAAAGCGATCTTTGCTGCTGCGACGGCGCTTGGCTATGTGAGCAAGGTCGATCAGGTGTTGGCCAAACAATCCAGCAACACGATCTCGATGGTGCTGAGCGAAATGCGTAACCCGTTCTACCCCATTGTGATGGACGAATTGACCCGAATGCTACCGGCGCGAGGGCTCAAGGCGATTATGCATGTGGTGCCAGCAGCCGAAGATGTGGACACGATGATCCGGCAAGTCATCGACTTCCGCACGCAGGGGGTCATTCTGGCAAGCTCCACAATCACCTCCGGGCTGGCGCGTGCCTGTCGTCAGAACGGAATTCCCGCCGTGTTGCTGAATCGGGTACAGACCGACAGTACCATGATGGCGGTGTGCTGCGACAATTACGGGGGCGCGCGAACGATAGCGCGGCGGTTTCTGGACGGTGGCCGACAGCGCATCGCCTTTATCGGTGGGCGGCGTGATACCTCGACGCATCTGGAACGCATGCGAGGATTTCGCGACCAGTTGGAAGAGGCCGGACGCGAGATCGCTGTGCAGTTCGACGGCGGGTTCAGCTACCGCCAAGCCTATGCCGCTGCGCAAGAAATGTTGGTCCAGCGTCCGATGCCGGACGCCGTGTTCTGCGCCAATGACATCATGGCGATTGCCATGCTCGACGCTGCACGAAACAAAGGCATCTCGGTACCCGGTGATCTGGCTGTGATCGGGTTCGACGACATTCCGATGGCGGCCTGGGAATCCTACCGGCTGACCACAATGCGCCAACCACTGCGCCGCATGCTGGATCAAGCGGTCGATATCATATTAAGCGCCGAGAGCTATGTCGGGACCGGTGATATCCGTGTTTTGGCGGGTGAACTCCAAGAGCGTCAAAGCGGGTAGTGAAATTATTTCATTAACGCAGACAGGAATTGCATAGCGGCTATGCACTGTGGCTAACCTCCGTTCGAACGTCCCTATAGGGATCGTTTCATGATATTTGGAGGATACCCATGAAACTACGCAACTTCGCTGTCGCCGCTGCACTGTCTCTTGCCGGGCTTGGGGTGGCATTGCCTGCTCAGGCTGAAACGCGGCTCGCTTTCGGTGCGACCAATTCGCAAAGCGCGCATTATGCCTATTTCGCCTCGCTCGCGAAAATCATCAACTCTGCCTATCCGGACGCCTATCAGGCTTCGGTCGTGGAAACGGGTGCTACGGTCGATAACCTCAAACGTATGGCGCGCGACCAGTTGGATATCGGGCTGATCACGACGTCGACGCTGTATCACGCCTACAATGGCATCAAGAGCTTCGACGGCAAACCGATCGAATCCAAACTCCTTTGGGCCTATTCTCTGGCACCGCAGAACGCAGTCGTTCGCCGCGATTCCGGTATCGAGAAACTGTCGGATATCGACGGCAAGAAGTTCGGACCGGGCATGCGTGGGTCGTCGACCGAAGCCACGGCCTTGGCTGTGTTCGACCTGCTGGAAATCTCGCCCGACTGGGTGCGCGGGACCAACAGTGAACAGGCCAACGCCATCAAAGACGGCCGGTCCGAAGGCTTCGTCAAAAGCGCCGTGGGAACGTCTTTCGATGCGCTTACCACCGATATCGCGGCCTTCACACCGCTGACAGCGCTTGGCATCGACGACGCGCAAGAAGCCAAGATCCGCGAAGCGCTGCCGGAGCTTTCCATCGTGGACATGCCGGGCGGCGAGATGGAGAACACAGGCCCCTACAAGGTCTGGGGATTCATGATCGGTGTCTCTGCGCGCCCCAATATGGACGACCAGACGGCCTATGACCTGACCAAAGCCGTGATGGAGAATATGGAAGAGCAATCCGCCGCTTTCCCGACGGTAAAGGGCTTGAACCTGCCAGAGCTGACCCTGCAATACGCAACCAGCCCGCTGCATCCTGGTGCCATCCGCTACTACGAGGAAATCGGCCTGACCGTGCCCGCGCGCCTCAAGTAAAAGACCTGATCTCAAAAGGGGCGGCGCGTGTCGCCCCTCTATTTACCATTTTCGCCAAGGTGCCGTGATGAATACTCTTCCGATCTTCGCTCATTTTCGACAGACCGCCATCGCGGCTCTTGCAGTGCTTCTGGGGGTGTTTGTGTTTTACACCTCTTTCAACGGGCCGTTTGAATCGCTCGTGCAGCGTGCGATCTTTGTGATGATGATCACCGCCCTGGCCGTGCTGATGCACCCGCTTTTCGAAGGCAGCCGCCTGCGCCCGCTTGGTATCGTGATCGATGCGGCAATCGTCGGCGTGGTGACGGTGTCAGGTGCCTATATCATAACCAACTACGAAACCATTATGAACGATCTGCCTTGGGCGAACGGTTGGGATATGGTCATGGGGTTCGGCACATTGGCCTGCGTGCTTGAACTGGCAAGGCGCAGCTCCAACTGGGTGTTCCCCCTTATCGTCATTGCGGCTGTTACCTATGCATTCTTCGGCTATTTGATCCCCGGCCAATTCGGGCACCGTGGCTTTGACGCGGGCTATCTCACCGAGATCATCTTCCTGTCCGACCGTGGCCTATGGGGTATGCTGGTCAATGTGGCCTCGACGACGCTGGCGGCATTTGTGCTGTTCGGCGCGATCCTGTTGCACACGGGCGCAGGCGAGACATTCTTTGACCTCTCGGCCCGTTTGGGTGGCTCCCGGCCCGGTGGAGCGGCGAAAATCGCGACCTTCGCATCGGGCTTCTTTGGGGCGATCAACGGCTCGACCGTCGCCAATGTCGCAACGACGGGGAACTTCACCATTCCCCTGATGAAGCGGCTGAAATACCCCCCTGCCTATGCCGGCGCGGTAGAGGCTATCGCATCGACCGGCGGGCAGCTCGCCCCCCCGATCATGGGGACTGCCGCTTTTGTTATGGCCGAGCTTGTGGGCGTGAACTACTGGTCTATCGCGCTTGCGGGCGTTGTGCCTGCGCTGTTGTTCTACCTTGGCATCTATTCAACCGTTCACGTCATCGCGCGCCGTCAGGGCTTTCGTCCGGTGACGTCTGAAGACCTACCCGACTGGCGCGGTGCCATGACCTTTGCGCGGCTCGCCCCTATTGTCGCCGCCCTGCTGGGGCTTGGATTTGGCGTCCTCAACGGCAATTCCGTCGAGCTGACGGCCTGTTACGGCATGATTGCCATGTTGGTGGCCGTCCTTGTCGCGCGGATCTCGAGTGGTGAGGATCCCCGTGCCGTCATCGGCATCATCATTCGTGCGCTGGAAGCGGGCGGAAAAGGTGTTGTCATTGTCGGGATCCTTCTGGTCGGCGCACAGGTGTTTGTCGCCATGATCAACCTGACCGGGTTTGGCGTCGCGGTAACAGCAGCGGTGTTGTCGATCGGGCAGGGGCAAATCTGGCTCATTGCCGGGCTCATGGCCATTGTCTGCCTGATCGCGGGCATGGGTCTGCCGACCTCGGCAGCCTACGTCATGGTCGCGGCTGTTTTCGCTCCGGCGCTGATCCAACAGGGTATTGATCCGCTCGTGGTGCATATGTTCGTGCTCTACTACGCGGCGCTGTCGGTCATCACGCCGCCTGTCTGCCTTGGTGTTTTCGTTGCGGCGACCATTGCGCAGGCGCCGTGGATGAAGGTCGCGGGCGAGACGTTGCGCCTTGGGGCGACCGCATATGCCTTGCCGATGCTGTTCCTCGCCTATCCCGGCATGTTGGGCGGTGGCGAAGCCGGAGACATCCTGCGTGCCATCCTGTCCGGAGGCGTTTTCGCCTTGGGCGTTGCGCATCTTCTGGGCGGCGCACGGCTGCCTTGGGGCGGTCTGTCGCGGCTGCTTTGGGTCGTGCCGATTGGGCTTGCGCTGATGCCGCCTTGGCCGGCGACGGCGGCAGCCGCGATCGTGTTCGCGATCTTGGTGGTCTTCTCTCGCAAAGCCTTGGGCGCTGCGGAAAATATCGAAATGCAAACGGCTTAAGGGCCAAGGAGGGTACTGGAAATGATGACGAATGCTGAATTCAAGGCACGGCTGGTCGCACGAGAGCCCATGCTCGGGGCTTTCATCAAAACGCCCCATCCCATCGTGATCGAAATCATGGCCCGGGCAGGGTTCGATTTCCTGGTCGTCGATGCCGAACACGCGCCCTTTGATCGGGGCACCGTTGACGCCATGACGATGGCCGGACGTGCCGAAGGGTGCCCCATCGTGGTGCGCGTGCCAGTGGCAACAGCGGATTGGGTGCTCAATGTGCTGGACGGCGGCGCGGCCGGTGTCATGGTGCCTCATGTCGAAACCTCAGCGCAGGCCAAAGAACTGGCGCGCGCCGTGACTTACGGCCCCGGCGGGCGTGGTTTTGCCGGCACGTCACGGGCGGCCGACTATGCTGGCCGCAGCCTGAAAGAGCATCTGTCCGTGGCGCGAAGTGAAGTCGCCTTGATCTGCCAGATTGAAGACCCCGACGGCGTGGTCAACCACAGTGAAATTGCGGATGTAGACGGCGTAGATGCGCTCTTTATCGGGCGCGCTGATTTGGCCGTTTCTCATGGTCTGTCCGATTTCTTTGCGCCTGAAGTGGCAAAGATGACGCGGGACATCCTTTCCGCGACAGGGGCGGCCACCGGACTCTATTGCGCCCCGACAGAGCCCCTAGACCCGCACCGCGACGCCGGCGGGAGCTTCTTTGTCGTGGGGTCCGAACACACGCTCATGCAATTGGGCGGTGCCGCGCTTGTAGAAGATTTCAAAAAGAGAGACGCGCGCTGACATGACTATGAAATAATTGCAGCAAATATAGAAATTATTGCAACTCGGATTGGTCAGCCTAGAAATGACCTATCACTGCCAGCGCCTGACCAAAGGACCGAACCATGACAATTACCTACCTCAAGAAGGGCAAATCCGATGCTGCCCGCGCCGATGACGACGCCAAGACCCGTGCGGTCGTCGAGCAGACCTTGCAGGACATCGAAACGCGCGGCGACACAGCGGTGCGCGAATTGAGCGAAAAGTTCGACAGCTACAGCCCGGAAACGTTCCGGCTAAGCCAGCAAGAGATTGACGACCTGATCGGTCAGCTCAGCCCACGCGAATTGCAGGACATTCAGTTTGCGCAAGAGCAGGTCGTGAATTTCGCCCGCGCGCAACGCGCTTCCATGACTGACATCGAAGTAGAGACGCTTCCGGGGGTTATTCTGGGGCACAAGAATATCCCGGTTCAATCCGTCGGCTGCTACATTCCGGGCGGGAAATTCCCCATGGTCGCCAGCGCGCATATGTCTGTCGCCACGGCCAAGGTTGCCGAAGTACCACGCATCGTGGCCTGCACGCCGCCCTTTAACGGAAAACCAAACCCGGCTGTTATTGCGGCGATGCATTTGGGCGGGGCAGATGAGATCTATGTCATGGGCGGGATCCAGGCGGTCGGGGCTATGGCGCTTGGTACAGAGACGATCGATCCGGTACACATGCTGGTTGGCCCCGGCAATGCCTTCGTCGCCGAGGCCAAGCGTCAGCTTTATGGACGGGTGGGTATTGATCTCTTCGCCGGCCCGACCGAGACGATGGTTATCGCGGATGAGACAGCAGCGGATGCCGAGCTCTGCGCGACCGATCTCTTGGGGCAGGCGGAACACGGCTATAACTCCCCTGCCGTTCTGCTGACCAATTCGCGTCAGTTGGCCGAGGATACTTTGGCCGAGATTGACCGGCTGCTGCACATTCTCCCGACAGCGGCCACAGCCCGGACAAGCTGGGAGGAATACGGCGAGGTGATCGTCTGTGATACCTACGACGAGATGTTGCAGGTGGCCGATGATATCGCGTCGGAGCATGTGCAGGTCATGACGGACCGTGATGACTGGTTCTTGGAAAACATGACCTGCTATGGCGCGCTGTTTTTGGGCCCGCGTACGAATGTCGCCAATGGTGATAAGGTGATCGGAACCAACCACACGCTGCCCACGCATAAGGCGGGGCGCTATACAGGGGGGCTTTGGGTTGGTAAATTCCTCAAGACCCATTCCTATCAGAAGATTATGACGGATGAGGCCGCAGCAATGGTCGGGGCCTATGGTTCGCGTCTATGCATGTTGGAAGGCTTTGTGGGGCACGCCGAACAATGCAATGTCCGCGTGCGGCGCTATGGCGGTGAGAACGTGCCCTATGGCGAAGCCGCAAGCTACCGCGAAGCGGCCGAATAGACCGCTGTTAACTTAGGAGATCTTGATGCAACTTCCGTCCTTTGCCGGCTTTGACCTTTCTGGAAAACGCGCGTTTGTGACCGGTGCCACCTCTGGCATCGGTCTGGGGGCCGCGACGGCCTTGGCCAGGGCGGGGGCGCATGTCGTCTGCGCCGCGCGCCGGGCCGGACCGTTGGGAGAGTTGCACGCGGCGATGAAGGCCGAGGGCCTGAGCTGCGAGACGCAAGAGCTCGACATCACCGATGTAAATGCGACCCGCGCGGCATTCTCCGGTCTTGGGGCGGTGGACATCGTGGTCAATTCCGCCGGCATGGCCCGCCACGGGCCTGCGCTCGACACCACGCCCGAGGATTTCGACGCCGTCATGAATGTTAACCTTCGGGCAGCCTATTTCCTTTCCACCGCCGCCGCCGACCAAATGATCGCAGCGGGCCGTCCCGGCTCCATCATCCATGTAAGCAGTCAGATGGGCCATGTCGGGGGCATCGATCGGGGGGTCTACTGCGCATCGAAGCACGCTTTGGAAGGGATGGTAAAAGCGATGGCAATCGAATGGGGCCCAAAGGCGGTGCGCATCAACACGCTATGCCCGACCTTCGTCCGCACGCCTTTGGGAGAGCAAACCTTATCCGATCCCACGCGTCTGGCTTGGATTGAAGAAAAGATCAAACTGGGCCGCGTCGGCGAGATCGAGGATATCATGGGCCCGATCGTCTACCTCGCGAGCGATGCGTCTGCCATGGTGACGGGCACAGCCTTGATGGTCGATGGCGGTTGGACCGCCGAGTGAGCGGCGAAGCGGTCAACGAACACGGGAGACGCAGGATGGCGGCAAAACCCTATCCGCGCCCCGCGATGAACCCGAGCGTGACAGCCGCGAGCAAGCCGTTGCCTGACAGATAGCCGCTGTCGCCCTTGCCCGATACCCCGCAAGCGGCGCCGCCAGCGGCGTATAGATTGTCGAATGTGCCACCCTCTGTCCTGTGCACCTTGGCCGTCGTCGGGTCAACCTCAAGCCCGCCCTGCGTGTGAAACAGCGCGCCGGTTACCTTCACCGCGCAGAAGGGGGCGGAAAGGGGCGTAACACCCCATGTGCGGCCAAAGGCATCACGCCCGCCCGCCGGAATATCAGTGATCGTTTTCGCCAAAACATCTGCGGGCAATCCGGCCTTTTCAGCCAGTGTTTCGACCGTATCCCCTGTGATCACCGCCCCTTGGGCCTCGGCGTTCTTGAAATCCTCGAACTGGCGGGCAATCTCGGCGATGCGGGCGTCGAATATGGTCCACGCCACGCCGCCAGCCTGCGCCAGCACGGCCCGCGCCGCTTCGGAGTAGCCTTGCGCCTCGTTCCAGAACCGCTTGCCGGTCGTATTCACCTGAACGCCGCCTTCGGTGATTGTGGCCCATGTGATCAGGATACCGTGAGGGTGGGCGACATTGCCGTGCCCCTGATAGGCGCCCAGATGACGGCGGCGCGCGCCAAGCGCCTCGCCCCAGCTGATCGCCTCTCCTCGGTTGCCGTCATGCCCGAACCAGACCGCGTCCGCGATATCCGGCATGTGGTGGGCGACCATGGCGCGGTTGCCGCCGAACCCATTACACGCAAGGATCAGCCGGTCGCAGCCGATATCCTCGCCGCTTTGGTCAGGTAACGTCACCCGCGCCCCCGCGAGTGTTGCCCCTGCCGCATAAAGCCGGGTGGCGCGGCGGTTGCAGATCAGCGGGATATCAAGCGCCTCGATCCGCGCGCGCAGGGCGTCGATCAATTCGCGCCCCGACCGTGAGGGCAGCCCGTGCATCCGCCGTTGGCTGTGACCGGGGTAATCAAAGTCACGCACGAGGGAGAACGGCAGCCCATGTGTTTCGACAAGCCAGTCAATGACGTGAGGGGCGGTGCGGGCCATCGCGGCAACCAGTGCGTCATCGTTTTCGTGGTGCGCCTTGGCCTGAATGTCGGTGGCAAAACCGTCGGGGCTGTCACTGATCCCCGCGTCCTGTTGCAGGCGCGTCCCTGCCGCGGGGATCAACCCGGCGCTCAGCGCGGTAGAGCCTGTGGGGATCGCGTCGGCCTCTAGCAGCAGCACATCCTGACCCGCCTCATGCGCCGCCAGCGCCGCGATCATGCCGCAGGCCCCCGCGCCGATGATCAGGGTTTCGACCTTTAGATCGAAAGCCGACGGCGGGGCGGCGACATCAGGATTTGCCATCGAACCGCTTTCCAAGGGCCAGCATCTCGGGGGTGCCAATCGCTGCATTCAACCCGTCGAAATCATGCATCCGGTCGGAAAACGCTTTGTTAGAGCCGGTTGCCTTCAGGCTCGCGTAATAGTCCTGCGCCGATTTCGCCAAAGCGCGCACGATGCCGCCGGGGAAAATCACGATATCGAAGCCCATATCCTCGAGCGTGGTCGCCGAAGAGATCGGGGTCGCCCCGCCTTCCACCATATTGGCCAACAGCGGAACGCGCCCCTTGAAGGTATCGGCGATGCGCGAAAGCTCTCCGCTGTCGCGGGGGGCCTCGATGAACAATACATCGGCACCGGCGTCGATATAGCTGCCCGCGCGATCAATCGCCGCGTCAAAGCCTTCTACCGCGATGGCGTCGGTGCGGGCGATGATCAGCGTATCGTGGCGGCGCGCATCGGCCATCGCGGCGATCTTGCCGGCCATTTCCTCTTTCGGGATCAGTGACTTGTCAGACAGATGGCCGCATTTTTTGGGGTAGGTCTGATCCTCTACCTGCAAAGCAGAGGCCCCCGCGCGTTCATAGCTTTGCATCGTGCGCCGCGCGTTCAGTGCATTGCCGAAACCGGTGTCGGCATCCATGATCACCGGCAGGTCCGTGCGATCGGCAATCAACGCCATCGTATCGGTCATCTCGGACGCGGTGCTGAGCCCGATATCGGGGCGGCCCAAACGGGTATAGGCAACCGCTGCACCGGAAAGATACAGCGCCTCGAACCCCGCGTCGGTGGCAAGGGCGGCGGTCAGCCCGTCATAGACACCGGGGGCGATCAGAATATCGGGGGTGGTCAGGCGTTGGCGCAGGGTCATTGGGCACCTCCGAAAGCGGCGGTGGCCTCGGCGCAGGTCATCACCTGCGTCACCGACCCCAGCGAGGTCAGTGTCGCCTCGTGCACGTCCTGTTTGAACGCGGCGCAACCGTCCGACAGCAGCACCGTATGAATGTCGCGCAGATGCGCATCCCGCACGGTGCTGGCGACACCGCCGTTGGTGACGATGCCGCCGACGATCAGCGTGTCGATCTTCATCGCGCGCAGCACATATTCAAGCCGTGTCTGGTAAAAGGCGGAGTAGGCGACTTTTTCGATCGTGAAATCCGCCGGGGCGAGCGTATCTACCAGCGCGTGGCCGAAGCCGCCCGGGGTAAAGTCGCCCTTGGTCAGGAAGGGGCGAAGCTTCTTGAGATGCGCGGCGATCAGCGGTTCGTCATCGCGTCCCGGTACCAGCGTGAACTGCGCCGAGATATAGGTGCCGCCCGCCTTGGTCAGCGCGGACTTGAGCGGCGCGATCCGGTCGGGCAGGGCGAGGATGCTCTCGGCCCCCTGACCCGCACGGCCATAGGCGCCTTCGGGATGCAGGAAATCATTTTGCAGGTCGATGGTCAGCAAAGCGGTCGTGGCAGGGGTCATGCGGTGGCCCTTTCGATCAGAGTGTTGCCGTAGGCGTCGACTTTGCCGACCAGTCCGGGTTCGATCAACACGGTTGTGTCAGGTTGTTCAAGGATTGCGGGGCCGGGGACTTCGGCACCGACCGGCAAGGCAAGACGGTGATAGAGCTTCGTTTCGTGCCACTGTCCGTCAAAGTGGACCTGACGCGTTCCTTTCAGTGCGTCTTCAACGCTGCCACCGACAGGGGCGAGCGTGGACAGATCAAAGCGCGGGCGCCGTCCGGTGATGGCAGAGCGCAAGTTGATCACCCGTCGCGTGCCATTCTCAAGCAGCCGCCCATAGGTGGCGCGGTAGGCGCTGTCGAATGCAGCCGAGATATCGTCCTCTGTCGGGGGTGTCACTGTGCCATCGGTCACTGTCACCGGCAGCGTCACCGATACCGTATGCGTCTGGCCGAGATAGGCCATATCAAGCGTGAACTCCGTATCGCGCCGTTCAAAATGGGTGCGCGCGGCTTCAAGCGTGGCAAGCCCGTCATCGACGTGGGTTTGCATGAAACCGGTCAGCGCCCCAAGGTCGATGCCAGACAGGGTGGCGTTGATGGTTTGCACGAAATCCTGCCGCATATCCGCGATGACGCAGCCCATGGCAGATGTTACCCCCGGGTAACGCGGCACGATGGACCGCGCCAGCCCGACCTCTGCCATCATGGCACCGGAATGCAAGGCACCACCTCCACCAAAGGGCATGAACGCAAAGCGCTTAGGGTCAAACCCGCGTTCGATAGAGACAAGTCGCAGCGCGCCGGCCATGCGGCTGTTGGCCACGCGCAAGATCGCCTCGGCGGCTTGCAGCGCGTCCAGCCCAAGGGGGGTGCCCACATGTTCAAGGATCGCGGCCTTTGCCGCCTCCACGTCCAGCCGGTCCAGCTTGCCACCGATGGGGTTGTCGGGATCAATACGGCCCAGAACGACATTGGCGTCGGTCACAGTGGGGCGCGTGTTCCCCTGACCATAGGCGACAGGGCCGGGGGTGGACCCGGCGCTTTCCGGCCCGATGTTCAGCAAACCGCCCTTATCGACCCAAGCGATAGAGCCACCGCCCGCGCCGATTGTCGTAATCTCGATCATGGGGGACCGGACCACCATCCCGAAGTCGATCGACGTCTGCTGCGACAGCATCGATTGGCCCTTGGCGATCAGGCTCACATCGAAAGAGGTGCCGCCCATGTCGCCGGTGATGATATCGGGAAAACCGGCGGCTTCGGCGATGTACCCCGCGGCGATGACCCCCGCTGCCGGACCGGACAGCGCCGTGCGCACGGGCAGACGCGCCGCGGTCGCCGCATCCATCACCCCGCCATTGGACTGCACGATCATGAACTCGCCTGCAAACCCGTCCTGTTTCAGCGCGGTTTCAAGCCGCGCGAGGTAGCCAGAGACTTCGGGTTGCAGATAGGCGTTCAACGCGGTGGTAGAGAACCGTTCGAACTCGCGGATTTCGGGCAGGATTTCGCTTGAGGCCGAGACATGGGCATTCGGCCACATGGCGCGCACGGCTTCGACCGCCAGTCTTTCGTTTTCGGCATTGGCATAGCTGTTGGCAAAGAGGATCGCACAGGCAAGACAGCCCTGATCCAGCAGCTCTTGCGCGGCGGCTTGCACCGCCTCGAGGTCCACCGCCTGACGGATCGTGCCATCGGCAAGCGTGCGTTCCGGTACTTCAAGGCGCAAGGCGCGATCGACAACGGGCGTGAAGTCGCCTCGCAGCCCCCAGGTGCGCGGGCGGTCACGGCGGCGCATTTCCAGCACGTCGCGCAGGCCCATCGTGGTGATCACGCCGATCTTGGCCCCTTTGCGTTCCAGCAGCGCGTTGGTACCGGCAGTGGTGCCATGTACAACGACAGAGACAGTCGACAGATCATCGACCCGCGATCCGATGCCAGACAAAAAGCCCGCCGATTGGTCGGGCCGCGAGGTGGGAACCTTGGCGACCTGCGCGCTGCCTGTCGCCTCGTCCAGAACGAAAATATCGGTGAAGGTGCCGCCGACATCGACGCCGATCATGCGGTTTGCGCTGGTCATTGGATCACCTCTTTCCAGTCTGGGCCATAGGTCTGTGTCGCGTAGTCGGGTGTCAGCAGGCCGCCCGCCACGTCGCGGGCCACATCGGCCGCCGCACGGTTTTCGGGCGCGCCATAGCCGCCACCGCCGGGGGTATCCAGCCGTACGGACTGGCCGCGTTGCAGCTTGATGCCCACCATTTTCGAGGCCATCGGCGGGGCGTGCCAGCCATCGTCTTGTTCGTACTCAAACCGGTTCAGCGCCGCGTCGCCCCCGCCTGCGACCCCTTTCGGCGCAAAGCGCCCGCGTTCGCCGAACAGAAAGGCGGTGGCGGATTCCTCAAGCACTTCGATCTCGTAGCTGGCCCCCATGCCGCCGCGATGCTGACCCGCACCGGCGCTGTCGGGGCGTAGGGCCCATTGTTTGAACATCACCGGATAGGCGGATTCGAGGATTTCCATCGGGGGGATGGTCGCGGTGGAGATCGGCGCATTGCCGTGGTTCAGCCCGTCCCCTTCGGGAGAGCCCCCATGCCCGCCGCCGTAAAAGCTGAACATCACCCAAGGTTGACCATTCGCGCGTTTGCCCGAAATCGACAGCGCGTTGATCGTGCCATAAGCGTTGGCAACCACGCGGTCCGGTGCCGCCTGCGACGCGGCGGAAAAGATCACATCGACCATCCGCAGGATCGTTTCGGTATAGCCGCCGACCGGCGCCGGGAAGGGGGCGGACAGCAGCGACCCTTCGGGGATCTTCACCTCGATCGGGCGCATCACACCGGCGTTGGCGGGCAGGCTGGGAAAGATATGTTTGATCGCGACATAGGCCGTGGCCACCGCCGTGGGGAGCGCGATATTGACCGGCCCTGCACAGCGGTCTGCCGTGCCGGTGAAATCCAGCAGCATCTGATCGCCCTTGATCTCGAGCGCGACCTTGATCGGCAGCGGCGTATCGGTGATGCCGTCGTTATCCAGAAAATCCTCTGCCTCCCAGCGTCCATCTGGCAGGTCTGTCAGTTCTGTCCGCATCAGGGTTTCGGCGCGGTCCTGTAGCGCATCCAATGCCGCGCGCACAGTGTCGGCACCGTATTCCGCCAGCAGCTCGTCCAGACGTTTCTTGCCCAGATCAAGCGCGCCGAGCTGGCCGTTCAGATCGCCTTGGGCCGATTGCGGCAGGCGGGTGTTGCGCATCAGGATGTCGATAATGTCGGTCTGGACCTTGCCCGCTTTGGCAAGACGCACAGGGGGCAGGACGAAGGCTTCTTGGAAGGCGTCGGTTGCGGCGGGGTTGTAGTTGCCCGGCACCGCGCCGCCCACATCATGCCAATGCCCGACCGAGGCGAGATAGCAAAACAGTTTGCCGTCGTGAAAATAGGGGCGCACCAACCGCATGTCGGACAGGTGCGTGCCGCCCAGATGGGCATCGTTGAAGATATAGATGTCGCCGTCTTCCAGATCGCCATTCTCGGCCGCTTTGTCGATCACCGCCTTCACGGCAAATGACATCACCCCGACAAAGATCGGCAGCCCGGACTTGCCCTGCACCAGCGTGTCGCCCGACACCGCATGATACAGCCCGTGCGACGCGTCATGTGCTTCGGCGATGATCGGGTTAAAGGCGGCGCGGAACAGGGTTGCGTCCATTTCGTCGGCAATCTGTTCCATCCGTCCGGCCAGAACGGCCAGTGTAATCGGGTCGATGTCTTGGGTCATGGTTGGGCCTTTGTTTCTGCGATGTCATTCCAGACGTCTTGGCGGGTGATGAAGCCGTCGGTGACTTCGAAGCGGTCGATAAAGCGAATATCGGAAAATGCGGTCCCGTCGGGCCATTCGCCTGACAGCGTGCCGCGGCAATAGACGACCGTGGCCGGCCCGTCGCCGGGTGCAAGGTCAATCGAGCGAATGGTTTTCTTGACGAAGCGATAGCGCGGCGCGGCCCACTTCAGCAGATCATCAAGCTCTGTCATAGGCGCGGCACCAGGGAAGTGCATGGTGAACCCGTCGCCTAAAAGCGTGCGGGCGGTAACGATGTCGCGCTGCTCCATCGCGCGCAGGTATCGCGCCACCATTGACGGGGCATCCGGCAGGGCGGGGGCGGGCGACCGGTGCTGGCCGCCGCGCATATAATCGGTGGCGGGCATCTCCTTGATCATCACTGTCACCGCATCCGGTGTCGCGGGAATCACCGTGCGCGCGGCATTGGTCAGCGCCTTGCACAGCCTTGTTTTCTGGGCTGCGTCATACCCTTCCAGCACATGAATCTCGATGATCGGCATGAAGCCTCCTGCGTCAGATCTGTATTTTTTGTAATACAGATAATTAAATGTGCATAGGTCAAATAATTTGATTTTTGTCAGATAGATTTCTTGCTTTTGAAAAAACTCTTTGTAGGGTTGGAAGGGATTGGAAGGATTCAAATGACACTTCAAAGCACATCTTCGAAGGGCAGGGGGCTTCCCGAAGGGGGGAAGGCGCGGCGCGTTTACCTGCATCTGCACGAAGAGATCATGCGCGGCGTCTACGCCGCCGGTGCGGTTTTGCCCGGCGAGCAAAAGCTGGCGGTGACGCTGGATGTGTCGCGGGTGACCGTGCGCCGTGCGCTGGACGCGCTGGAAGGGGACGGGCTGATCTCGCGCCGTGCCGGGTCTGGGACGACTGTCTGCGCACCCAAGGTGCAGCCGGCACTTGCCGCGGATTTCAATACATTGATGCCGCAGTTGGTCGAGATGGGGCAGAACACCACCGCGCGGCTTTTGTCCTTTAGCTATGGTGCCGCGCCGGGCAGTGTGGCCACCGCGATGGGGCTGGATGCGCAAGCGCGTGTGCAAGTTGCGGTGCGTCTGAGGTTGGTGGAAGGGGAGCCGTTTTCCCACCTGACCACCTGGGTGCCCGAAGATATCGCACATAACTATACAGAGGCAGAGCTGGCGACGACGCCACTTTTCCGCTTGCTAGAGAGGTCTGGCGTCAAGGTTGCATCAGCCCATCAAACGGTAAGCGCGACCCTCGCGTCGCCCGATGTGGCGGATGCCCTCGGGGTCAGTGTCGGCGCGCCGCTGCTGTCGCTGGACCGTGTGGTGAAGGATGAGGATGGACGCGGGGTTGAATACCTGTCTGCGCTCTACCGCCCCGATATGTTCCGCCTTGAAATGGCGCTTAGCCGTGTCGGCGCAGGCGAGGCGCGCCATTGGGAGCCGGTGGTGAAACCAGGCCGGAAGGGGGCCGCAGAATGACCGCGCCGCAGACCCTCTTTGGCAAGCTTTGGGCCGCACATGAGGTGATGCGACGCGATGACGGCACGTCACTGCTATGGGTCGACCGACATCTGGTGCACGAAGGATCGCACCACGCATTTGTGAAACTGGAGAGCCGCGGCATGAAGGTCGCCGCCCCTGATCTGACCTTCGGTGTCGTCGATCACTATGCCCCCACCCGCGCCGGCGAGATGGCGGCGGATATCCGGCGGATGATCGACACATTGGGGCGCAACGCCAAGGCGCAGGGCATCCGGCTATTCGATCTGCGCGATCCGGGGCAGGGCATTGTGCATGTGATCGGCCCCGAACAAGGGCTGACCTTGCCCGGGCTGCTGATCAATTGCGGCGACAGCCATACCTCAACTCATGGGGCCTTTGGTGCGCTGGCCTTTGGCGTCGGTGCGACAGAGGTGGCGCATATTCTGGCGACGCAGACAATCTGGCAACAACGGCCCAAAACGATGCGGATCACCGTGGACGGCGCGTTGGGGGCCGGTGTCACGGCCAAAGATCTGGCGCTGCACTGGATCGCAGAGCTGGGGGCCGATGGGGCACGCGGCCACGCGATTGAATATGCCGGCCCCGCTGTCCGCGCGTTAAGCATGGAGGGGCGCCTGACGCTGTGCAATCTCAGCATCGAAGGGGGAGCGCGGTTGGGGCTGGTGGCCCCGGATCAGGTGACATTCGATTATATCAAAGGGCGCAACTTTGCCCCGAAAGGCGCGGATTGGGACACGGCCCTGCGGGACTGGTCCCAGCTTGCGACCGACACAGACGCCCGTTTCGACCGCGAGGTTGCACTCAACGCCAGCGATATCGCGCCAACCGTGACCTGGGGCACCTCCCCCGAAGAGGCGCTGCCCATCACCGGACATGTCCCTGATCCGGCGCGGCTGTCGGGCAGCAAACAGGCGCAGGCGCGCGCGGCGCTGGAGTATATGGCGCTGGAACCGGGAATGGCGCTGGACCGGATTACAGTGGATCAGGTGTTTATCGGATCGTGCACTAATGGCCGGATCGAAGACCTGCGCCTTGCCGCCAAAGTATTGGCGGGGCGCAAGGCCGTTGTGCCGGGGTTGGTGTCGCCCGGATCGGCGCAGGTCAAGAAGCAGGCCGAAGCCGAAGGGCTGGCCGACGTGTTTGCCCAAGCGGGGCTTGAATGGGCCGCATCGGGCTGTTCGATGTGTGTCGGCATGAATGGCGATCGGGTCGAGGCGGGGAAACGCTGCGCGTCCTCGACCAATCGTAACTTCAAAGGCCGTCAGGGACGCGGGGCGCGGACCCATCTAATGAGCCCCGCGATGGTCGCCGCCGCCGCAGTTACCGGACATCTCGCCGATGTGCGCCCGCTTCTGGAGGGACGCACATGACCGGCTGGACACAGATCAATGGCACCGCCGTCGCGCTGCCGCAGGAAAACGTCGACACCGATCAGCTTATACCGGCGCGCTTTATGTCGGCGCCGCGGGCTGACGGCTATGGCAAGTTCCTGTTGCATGACTTGCGTCAGGATGCGGTGGATCATGTGCTTGATCGCCATGCGGGGGCAGATGTGTTGATCACGCGGCGCAACTTCGGCAGCGGCTCAAGCCGCGAGGCGGCGGTCTATGCGCTGGTTGATTTCGGGATCAGGGCCGTCTTTGCGCCAAGCTTTGGCGACATCTTTCAAAGCAATGCCGTCAACAATGGCCTGCTGCCCGCCCGTCTGAGCGATGCAGAAATTGACGCCCTACTGGACGCGATCGGCACCGATGCTGTCAGCGCGACAGTGGGTTTGGAAAAATGTGCAGCGGTGATCGCGGGGCATACCCTGACGTTCGAACTGGATCCCGTCTGGCAAGAGAAACTGGTGAACGGTTGGGATGATATCGACCTGACCGCCCAGCATAACGACCGCATCAAAGATTTTCGCACGGCACGGTTTGCCGCGCACCCGTGGGCAGTGCCCGCATCCTAAGACGTGCTGATCCCCGCAAGAGGGACAGGACGGCAACATAACGGGGTCCAACAGCCCCACCAACCGGGAGTATATACGATGAAACAGACAATCCTTGGCGGTATCCTCGCCTCGACGGCGCTGACCACGGCGGCTTTTGCACAAGAGACGCTGACCGCAGTACACGCCTTTCCTGAATCCCTGATCTATACCAAGTCGTTCCTTGAATTCGTCGACAAGGTGAACACCGCCGGTGAAGGCGTTGTGCAGATCGAAGTGCGTGGTGGCCCCGAAGCCATCGGCATGTTCCAGCAGCCCGACGCCGTCCGGTCGGGTGTGGTCGATATGGTCTATACGCCGGGCAGCTTTTACGCAGGGGCTTTGCCAGAAAAAGACGCGCTGGTCACATCCAACCTGACCGCGGTCGAAACCCGCGCCAATGGCGGGTTGGAACTGATCGACCAGATCCACCAAGAGAAGATGGGCGTCAAGTACCTCGGGTGGTTCGATTCCGGTGTATGCTACAACCTGTGGACCCGTAATGAGCCCAGCCTTGACGCAGAGGGGAACCTGGATGTGTCGGGGCTCAAGCTGCGCGGCAACGCGGTTTATAACGCCTTCTTCACCGACTATCTGGGCGCGCAGGTGATCGATCTGCCCACAACCGAGGTTTATTCTGCGCTGGAACGTGGCGTGGTCGATGCAACAGGCTGGACACAGATCGGCCTGATTGACCTGAAATGGAACGAGTTCCTGAACTACCGGATCGAACCCTGCTTCTTCTCGACCGATCTTGGCACGATTGTGAACCTCGACAAGTGGAACTCCCTCTCGGACGAGGCGCGCAAAATCCTGCAAGACGTGGCGATCGAGCACGAGAAAGCCTCGGCCGAGAAGCTGGGCGCGGTGCGTGATGAGGACTTTGCCAAGCTTGAAGAGGCAGGCATGACCGTTGTGACGCTGGAAGGGGAAGCGGCGCAAAAATATCTGGGAGCGGCGACAGAGAATACGTGGAACCGGATGAAGGGCCTGATGGCCGAAAGCCCCCAAGGCGACGGGTACTACGACAAACTGATCGAGCTGTTCTACGACGCGCAGAAAAATCAGTAAGCCACATCAGGCGCGCTCTTGATGGGGCGCGCCTGCTTTCGTTCAAAAGGGGCAGCCATGGCGCGTGTCGGACAAATTTACAGAGGCTTCCTTTACGCGATGGCGGGGATTGCCGGTGCCATGCTGGTGTGGCTGATGATTTCGGTCATTCTGTCAGTGGTGATGCGCAACAGCGGGATGCAGCCCTTTGCGTGGCTCTTTACCTCTTCTGAATACGCGATCCTGTATATGACCATGCTCGGCGCACCTTGGCTGGTGCGCGAGAAGGGGCATGTGCATATCGAACTGGTGACCGCGGCGCTGCCCGAAGCGGCACGGCGCTTTGTCAGCCGGTTGGTCGCGGTGCTTTGTGTTGTCGTGTCCTTGATACTGGCGTGGAAAGGGGCAGAGCTGTGCCTGAACAACATCGCGCGCAATGATCTGGACGTGCGTGCGTATTACTTTCCGAAATGGATACTGACGCTGGCCTTTCCGGTCAGCTTTGGCCTGATGGCGATTGAATTTTCCCGATTTGTTTTTGGCGATGACCTGATGCACTCCGGCGAAGCAGGGGTACATGAATAATGGAATGGTTTGAATCGCTGGCCCTTTTGCTGGGCTCTATTCTTGTGCTGATGGCCATCGGGATGCCGGTCGCCTTGGCTTTTCTCGCAGCCAATATCGTCGGCGCTTGGTTCTTTATGGGCGGGGCCAAAGGGGTCACGCTGCTGCTGAACAATGGGTTCGGCGGGCTGACCAACTATGCGCTGGTGCCGATCCCGTTGTTCTTACTGATGGGCGAAATCTTTTTCTACACCGGTTTAGGCAAGCGCATGTTCAATGCCATCGACCGTTTGCTGGGCAAGCTGCCGGGGCGGCTGTCCTATGTCACGGTTCTGGGCGGCACCGCGTTTTCAACGCTGTCTGGGTCGTCCATGGGTTCCACCGCGTTGCTGGGCAGCCTGATGGTGCCCGAGATGACGGAACGCGGGTATAAAAAGCATATGTCCATCGGTCCGATCCTTGGCACGGGGGGTCTGGCGATTATCATCCCGCCCTCGGCGCTGGCCGTGTTGTTGGCAACCTTAGCGCGGATCGATGTGGGCGCATTGTTGATCGCGGGGATCATTCCGGGGCTCATCCTTGCCAGCCTTTATATCGCGACAATCTACATTCAGACCCGGATCGATCCTGACGCCGCCCCCGCTTACGAGGTTGAAGACCTGCGCTTTGGCCAGAAGATGCGCCTGTTCTTCGGCGATGTGGTGCCCATGTTGTCAGTCATGGTCGTGATCGTGATTGGCATGGTGGGTGGGCTGATCACCCCGTCCGAGGCCGCGGCATTCGGGGCACTTGGCGTGTTGATCTTGGCCGTGGCCTTCCGTTGCCTCACATGGGAAGCGATGAAGAAATCGGTGATCGGCGCGATGCGGGTGACGCTGATGGCCTATCTCATCGTTTTTGGGTCGGCCACCTTCAGCCAGTTGCTGGCGTTTTCCGGTGCTTCCAGCGGGTTGATCCGGTGGGCGACGTCGTTTGATCTGGCCCCTGTGGCGATGCTGCTGGTGATGTTCGGGGTACTGCTGCTGCTGGGTATGTTCATGGAGCAGATCTCAATGATGTTGCTGACCGTACCGATCTTTTTCCCGCTCGCCACAACGCTGGGATTTGATCCGGTGTGGTTCGGTCTGGTGATCCTGCTGGCGCTCGAGATCAGCTTTACCACACCGCCCTTCGGGTTATTGCTTTTCGTGATGAAGGGCGTCGCCCCCAAAGGCACAACCATGCGCGAGATCTACGGATCTGCCTTCCCCTATATGGGGTGCTCGGTGCTGCTGGTGTTCTTGTTGATCCTGTTCCCGCAACTGGCGCTGTGGCTGCCTGGGATGTAGTCGGAGCGCCAGTTGCAAACTCGCGCATATCATCCGCCGCTACTGGACCAAGCCGGCCAGCATTCGGCGGTATTCGGTGCGGTTTGACAGGGAGACGCTACCCACCGGCAGGCCAAGCAATCGGTCGCAGATTTCACCTTCAGATCGAAGACGCCTGTCAAGTGCGTCAACTGCCGCGTCAAGATCGTTCGCGCTCGCCAGGTCAAACACCTCGATGAGAACCTCCCGACGGCCCTGCGAAAGGCTTAGCATCAGCTCGGCGGTCAGCCCTGCGTCAACGGGGTTGAATGTTCCCTCAGCAATACCGGATTCAATGATGGCTTTAAGGACCGGCATCACGACCGCCGCCTCGGCGTCACAGATCCGGCGGTAGGGGATCTCGTTACCGGGTCGTGAGAAGATTTGCACCAAACCGCGCAGTTCGTTGACGTTGTCGGCCGTCCATTGCGCCGCACCATCCAGCAAACCGTTCAACTGGACCAATGCATCGCCGTTGTTCTGGCTCATCGCGGCTTCAGTGGTCTGCATAGCTTGTTCAGTCATGCGCGCGATAAGCCCGCTCAACAGGTCTTCTTTTGCGGCAAAGTGGTGGTAGAAACCGCCGCGTGAAATGCCTGCCGCTTCCTGCACATCCGCGATTGTCACGGCATCCCAGCCCCGCTCCATAAACAGCGCTTGGGCTGCATCAAGGATAAGATCTCGCCTTACCGCTGGCGCCATACGCACACGGCTGTCTCTTTTTGTATCGGTCTTTGCCAATGCGACGTCTCCATAGCCATACAGATCGTTGGTCGGTAAACACCTGGGCCCGTGTCATTCATCGTTCAAGACCCATGAGCAACTAAATGCTGAATGAGGTCGTACGTGGTCAGCAAAGCGCATTTGGTCCATCGCGATTGCGCTTCGTTTCAGCGGTAGGATCACTGGATGCCTCGACGTCACATTGACGTTTCATGCGCACCGTCTATTTCCTGCTTACAGACTGCTGGTCTGTTTCTAAAAAGCGTCATATGATGCGACCTCTTTGAACGGCGGCCTACATGGTATGCATGTCTGAAAAGGAACCCTGTGTGTGAGAGTGAAGGCCAACTGGAAATGAGCGACAGCGAAAACAAAGAGCAATTGTCTTTCGAGGACGATAAAGGCGCGTCGCGGTCGGCGTGGATTGCCGCGGCTTTGGTTGTCGCCATCGTCGGCTGGATGGGCAGCGGGTATATCCTGCCCTCGGGTGACGAAGACGCAGAGCAAGCTGAAACTGCCCCCGCCAAGCCGGTTGCCGTGGCGGTTGAAAAGTCGACGCCTCAACAGGTCACGATATCCTTTCAGGCGGAAGGACAGGCGCAACCCGACCGCGATACGTCGATCCGCGCCGAGGCGTCAGGCGACGTCGTCGATGTCTTGGTGATGGAGGGGGAAGAGGTCGAGGGCGGCGCGGTGATTGCTCGGCTTTCTGCGACGGGAGCTCAGGCGGATCTTGCGCGGGCCCGCGAAGAATTCGCCCGTGCGGACCGAGAGTTCAAGAACGCAACCGAGCTATTGAACAGAGGGGTGGCGACTGCCGATCGGGTCAGCCAAGCACGCGCCACGCTTGCCGCCGCCGAAGCATCCGTGACCGCAGCGCAAGAGGCGATAGAGGCACTTGTTATCACGGCCCCGTTTACCGGACGTGTCGAAGAGCTGTCACTTGATGCGGGTGAGTTTATTCAGGCGGGCGCCGAAGTCGGGCGCATCGTTGATAATCGGCCGCTGACAGTTGCGTTGCAGGTGCCACAACAGGCGCTTGGTCAGATCAAAAGCGGCCAGACGGCGACGGTGAATTTCATCACCGGAGAAGAGCGTGAAGGCACGGTGAGCTTTGTCAGCACGGCTGCAAATGCCGAAACCCGCACGTTCCTCACCAAGATCACCGTGCCGAATGAAGACGGTGCCATTCCCGCTGGTATTTCCGCCGAAATTCGGATCCCGACCGGTTCGACAAGCGCGCATTTCGTGCAGCCCTCGACGATATCGCTGAGCCCAGAGGGGCGCTTGGGTGTCAAAACCGTTGATGAGAATGATATGGTTGTGTTCACCCCCATTCGCATCGTGCGGGCAGAGATCGATGGCCTGTATGTCAGCGGCCTGTCGGACGCGGTGCGGATCATCACTGTCGGTCAGGGGTTCGTGAACGAGGGCGAAGAGGTGGCACCGTCATTGCAGACCAAGGCGGATGACGGTGAGGAAAACAGCACCCCTCAAGATGGGCAGCCCGCGCTTCCCATTCCCGATAGTGACGCGGCAAGCGACGAAGGGCAGCGGGAATGAATACGATTATTGACGCCGCATTCTCGCGTGGCCGGGTCGTTCTGATGGTGCTTCTGATGCTCTTGGGCGTAGGCGCGGTCGCCTATGTCGCCATCCCCAAAGAAGCCAACCCCGAGGTGCCTTTACCGCTTGTTTACGTCTCCACGGGCCTTGAAGGGATCAGCCCGTCCGACGCCGAACGCCTGCTGATCGAGCCGATGGAATCCGAATTCGCCGCGATTGCCGGGCTTGAGAAGATCCAAAGCAACGCATCCGAAGGCTATGCGAACGTCCAGCTTGAATTCACCCCCGGCGGAGACATCGACGAAGCGCTGCGCAAAGTCCGGGAAGCCGCAGACAAGGTCGAGGGAGATTTGCCCGAAGACGCCTATGACCTCACGGTGACAGAGATCAACACCGCGCTCTTCCCGATTATCACTGCGCTCATTTCGGGGCCGGTGCCAGAGCGAACGCTGAACGCCATTGCCGATGACGCGCAAGAAGCCATCGAAGGGCTGTCCGGCGTTCTGGAGGTCGAGATTGGCGGCGCGCGGGACGAATTCCTTGAAGTACTGATCGACCCGACCGTTTTCCAAACCTACAACCTGAGCTTTGATGAGCTGATCGGCCAGCTTCAACGGAACAACCGTTTGATTGCCGCGGGGGCCATCGAGACGGGGGGCGGGCGCATCGTGCTCAAGGTGCCGGGCCTGATCGAGGACCTGCAAGACGTCATGGAAATTCCGGTAAAGGTGCGCGGAAATACGGTGGTGACATTCGAAGATGTCGCAACCGTCCGCCGCACCTTCCAGGATCCGACGGGCTACGCACGCATTGACGGGCAACCGGCGCTTGCGCTTGAGGTGAAAAAGCGGTCCGGGGCGAATATCATCGAAACAGTCGCGGCGACGCGTGCTGCGCTGGAAGAGCTGCGCAAGGATTGGCCCGAAAGCATCGAGGTAACCTACCTGCAAGATCAGTCCGAGCAGGTAGAGACTTTGCTGAGCGACCTGGAGGCAAACGTCATTGCAGCGGTTTTGCTTGTGATGATCGTCATCGTGGCTGCCCTTGGCCTTCGGTCGGCTATCCTTGTCGGTCTTGCCATTCCGGGGGCGTTTCTGGTGGGGGTAACGGCCCTTTGGGCGATGGGGTTCACGATGAATATCGTGGTTCTCTTTTCGCTGATTTTGGTTGTCGGGATGCTGGTTGACGGCGCCATCGTAACGGTCGAGCTGGCGGACCGTCGTCTGCAAGAGGGGGATGATGCGCAAACAGCCTATGCCTATGCCGCAAAGCGCATGGCTTGGCCGATCATCGCCTCAACCGCCACGACATTAAGCGTGTTCTTTCCGCTGCTGTTCTGGACCGGCATGGTCGGCGAGTTCATGAAGTTCCTGCCCATTACCGTGATCCTGACCCTTTTCGCGTCGCTTTTCATGGCGCTCATCTTCATCCCGGTACTGGGTGGCCTCATCGGGAAACGCCATCCGCAAAATGCGGCGGCCAAACGTGCGCTCAGCGAAGCTGAAAAAGGTGACCCACGGCGCATTGGCGGGCTGACCGGAGCTTATGTGCGTCTGTTGGAATGGGCAATCCTCAGACCCGGCGCGACGGCGTTGCTCGCGCTTGCCATGCTGCTTGGCAGCTTTGGTCTATACGGGCAGTTCGGCACCGGCCTGTCGTTTTTCCCCTCGGTAGAGCCTGAGTTCATGCAGGTGCAGGTGCTTGCCCGTGACAACTTCTCTATCTACGAACGTGACGCGTTGGTGCGCAGGGTCGAGCAGCGATTGATGGGCTATGATGAAGTAGCCACCGTCTATGCCCGATCCACGATGAGCGCAGGGCAGGGCAGCGAAGAAACCATCGGTACGATACAGCTTGAGCTCACCGAATGGGACAGGCGGCGCGCGGCAGAAGCCATCGGCACCGATATCCGGCGTGATGTCGCAGACATTGCCGGCATTGACGTTCAGGTCCAGACCGAAAGCGGCGGTCCCACCGCTGGCAAGCCGATCAACCTTCAGATCGCGGCACGCAATCCGGCGGTGCAGGGTGATGCTGTCGCGCAGGTCTTGTCCATCATGGAGCAGATCGGCGGCTTCACGGATGTGACCGACACGCTGCCGCTGCCGGGAGTAGAGGTGTCCATCCGCGTGAACCGGGCGGAAGCCGCGCGATATGGCGCCGATGTCAGTCTTTTGGGGCAGGCCGTTCAGCTGCTGACCCAAGGGATCGCCGTCGCGGATTACCGGCCCGAGGACGCTGACGGAGAGCTGGATATCCGCGTACGTTTCCCGGCCGAAGAACGGTCTTTGTCAGAGCTTGGAAACCTGCGTGTTCCCACCTCTGCCGGATTGGTGCCGATCTCTAACTTTGTCACCTTCGAGCCGGTTGAACGGACGGGCACGATCACACGGGTCGATGAAAAGCGCGTCGTGACGATAGAGGCAAATGTCGCACCCGGTTTGTTGGTCAACGATCAGGTGACGGCTTTGCAACAAGCTCTGGACGCCGCGGATTTGCCCGACGGGGTCAGCTATAGCTTCGCCGGCGAGGCGCAGGACCAGACCGAAGCGATGGTGTTCCTCGTTGGTGCCTTCGTGTCCGCGATTGTCTTGATGCTGGTGATCCTCGTTCTTCAGTTCAACAGCTTCTACCAAGCCTTCGTGGTGATGAGCGCGATCATCTTCTCGGTCGCGGGTGTTTTGCTTGGCTTGATCGTCACGGGGCGCCCTTTTGGCGTTGTGATGGGGGGCATCGGGATTATCGCGTTGGCGGGCATCGTGGTGAACAACAACATTGTTCTGATTGATACCTACAATGACCTACGATCCTCTGGCATGCACCCGCGCGAGGCCGCCTTGCGCACAGGCGCACAACGTTTGCGGCCTGTTCTTCTGACATCGATTACCACGGCGCTTGGCCTGATGCCGATGGTGCTGGGGGCCAACCTGAATTTCTTCACGCGCGAAATCGTCTTTGGCGCGCCATCGACCCAATACTGGACCGAACTGTCGAGCGCGATTGTAGGGGGGCTGGTTGTCGCGACCCTTCTGACCCTCATCCTGACACCGGCCATGCTGATGTTTGGACAAAAGCGAAGCCTGCAAGGGGACGAAGCGACGCCAGCGGAACGGCCGAGGAGAGCATGGTTGTCGAGCTTATTCAGACGTAAACGTGCAGACCCTCAACGCTGACCGGGCATATGGTTGACGTCCTGCGATTGGAAACTCCGCGAGATGGCGGCGAAAAATGCCGTTCGCAGGGGTAATACGCATTTCTATATCTCTGAAAAAAGCCCTTTTCCCAACCAAATAAGAAGAAGGGCCCCGGCAATCCATGGACCAAACGCGAGGCGCTCTTGGCGCCCGTGGCCCGAGAGCACTGCGTACCCAAGGGCACCCAGAGCCGACAGGAGCACGACCCAAGGCAAGGCGAAAACCCCAACCCATGCACCCGCTGCCGACAGCAGCTTTGCATCACCCAAGCCCAACCCTTCCTGCCCACGGCTGCGGAAATAGACCGCTCCGATCAGCCAGAATACCACATAGCCAATGATAGCGCCCCAGATCGCCTCCGTCGGGAGGGCACGCTGCGCGAGGGCATTCGTTGCCAGTCCGACCCATATCAGCGGAAGCGTATAGCGATCCGGCAGGCGGTGTTGGCGCAGATCAATACGAACAAGCTGACCCAAAATCGGAATCAGAATGATCGAGGATAAGATGAACACAGACATTCGCGCATAAGACACGGCCGGCAGCGAAAACGCCAGTGTGCCTAGATTCCATCTAAATGAGATATTCTATCATAAACTGTGAAACTTTCTCGGCGGCAGCACGTGTCTCATTCAATGCGGGTAGTGAATAGAAATTTTTCAGCACTCGCAGGGCGAACCGATGACCATTGGTCTCGGCACATAAAATAAGCCAACTTGGGAGTGAAAAATGACATTTACCATTCGTACCTTGTTGCAGGGAAGCTGCGCTACAGCGCTTTGCCTGACAGCAAGCATTGCATCTGCATCATCGCACCGTGAGGCGCCGGGCATTACCGAGCAGCCAAAGATCGACGCGACAGATTTCTACATGTTCAAAAGCTACGAGGCAAACCGCGGCGACTACGTGACCCTCATTGCAAATTATCAGCCTTTGCAGGCCCCCTATGGTGGACCCAACTATTTCACCATGGACCCCGATGCGATCTACGAGATCCATGTCAGCAATGACGCCGATGCCGAAGAAGAGATTACCTTTCAGTTTCAATTCGACAATAATCTGAAAGACGGCACTGGTATCCAGTTGGACATCGGCGGCGAGAAAGTGGGCATTCCGCTGCGCGCCGCAGGCCAGATCACAGCCAGCAGCCCGACTGCCGCTCTGGGTGAAACCGAAAGCTATAGCGTGACTATGATCACGGGGGACCGTCGCAGCGGCAAAAGAACGTCTCTTTCGCATGGCGGCGGGACGACCTTTACCAAGCCGCTCGACAACGTTGGCAACAAGACCCTGCCTGACTATGCCGAATACGCGAACGCCTATATCTATGACGATGTAAAAATTCCGGGCTGCGGAACGGGCCGGGTCTTTGCTGGCCAGCGCGCAGAGGCCTTCGCGGTGAACCTTGGCGAAATCTTTGATCTGGTGAACCTCGTTCCAGTGCAGGGACCAGATAACCCGATGTGGTCCCAGTATAACGATCCCAATTTCAACGCGAACGGAATCGTGCAGGACCGCGCCAATGACGACCTGATTGGTAAAGCCAATGTCACAACGCTGGCTTTGGAAATTCCAATCTCCTGTCTGACCCAAGGGGATGAGCCGGTCATCGGGGCATGGACGACTGCCAGCCTGCCACAAGGCGAATTGGAAGATCCGTCGCCCACCTACGAGAAGACCTCGATTTATGGTGGCGCTTGGGTACAGCAGTCGCGCTTGTCCAACCCGCTGGTCAACGAGGTGGTCATCGGCCTTTCCGACAAGGATCTGTTTAACGCAGCAGAGCCTACAATTGACGAGGCATTGGCTGTCTATGTGACCAATCCGACCCTGCCAGCGCTACTGGATATCCTGTTCCGCGATGCGTTGGGTGCATCGGACAATATCGCTCCGTCGAACTTCCCCCGGAATGACCTTGTTACCGCGTTCCTCAGCGGTTTTGAGGGCGTAAACCAGCCTGCTGGCTTCGATACGAAGACAGACCTGTCTGAAATGCTGCGTTTGAATACAGCGTTCCCGGCGACACCCGCATCCGAGCAGCATACCTTTGGCCTTTTGGCTGAAGACCTCGCGGGCTTTCCCAACGGTCGCCGTCCGGCGGATGACACTGTCGATCTTGCGCTGCGCGTGATGATGGGCCGGTTGTGCCATGACGTGCCTCTCGGGCAAGAGCTTAGCGGAGACCCAAGTGCCGAAGACAATGTAAACCTGGGTCTTTGTGGCAAAGGCGATCCCAACGATACCGCGCCTGCGGGCCTAGTACCGTTGACCGATGGGGCACCTTTGCGCGCCACCGAGTTGCAAACCGTGTTCCCCTACTTGAACACACCGATTGCTGGCTCGCCGAACAACTAAACCCATAGAATAGGAGAATTCCGATGTTGAAGAGTATCTCAGTTCTTGTGGTTGTGGCCGGCGTTCTAGTCGCTTGTGGTAGCAGCGGCGGACTAAACGGCATTTCCAAATTGGGGGCCGATTTTGTGCGCGCCTTCAACCAGGATCGCAATGCCCAGCCGATCTCCCTCGCGGGGGTCACAGTGCCACGGTTCCCGACGAGCGAACCTTTCAACCCCTAGGTTGATTGGCTCCTTTTCGGGGGTGTGAGAATAAGAAAGAGGCGCGGCCGCTCCAAAGAGTGGCCGCGTTTCGCATTTTACCCTTAGGGACGGAAGGGCTTTGGGGCAGGCAAGCTCCCCTGCGATCCCAGATGCTCCGAAAAGCTGCGCTCGATCGCATAGGTGTCTTTTCGCCCCAGCCTGTCTTCGCGCAGCAGCCGGGACGTCAGGATCACCGTCGTGCCATCGACTTCTGCGCGGCTTTCCACATCATAGACGTCTGACGTGAAGCCAATGCCGTTCAGCGCGACAATGCCGGCGTCGGTCACGTCCCCGCGCGTGAGGAAACCGTTTTGTTCGCGCCGCTTGACCAGTTGTCTTGCGGCGGTTGGCGATCCCAGCACTGCCGCTATGACCGCTTCACTTGCGGTGTTGATGTTCACATCTCCGGGTTGCGGTAGCAGGCTGACGTGGGGGGCCAGTATCGCACGCGTCTGCGCGTCCAAAAGCTCGACCTCGGACAACGCGCGTATGGGGCCGCGGCGGGAAATTCGGTCGTTGATGTCCAAGGCCACGCTGTCGGGCAGGTCCAGAGATTTGACCAGCCGCGCAAGGATCTGCTGTTGCGAGAGGCGCCCCGCTGCAAGCCCGTTCAAATCAAACCGCGCTTGGGCATCTGATACGCTGATCGCAAAGCTACCCGTCTCTAGTTGCACTTCTTCTTGCGCAGCCAGCGCCCATGGTTCGGCCATATGGTCCGTCTCGGGTGCGACGTCCATATCCCGGCGTAACGCCACGATAATCGAGGTCTCCGCGCCCAAGGCCAGCGCCTCGGCCTGGGTCGCTGCGGCTGCTCGCTGGGTGCGTTCCATCAGGGATTCTTGCGAGGTGAACATCAAGACAACGATCGCAGACCCCAACGCGAGCGCCACTAACACATTGATCAACACGACGCCGGCGTCCGGATATCGTATACCGGCGCGGCTCATCGGGGCGCAGGGCGGGTCAAAGACGAAAGCCGCCTCAGACTGCCAATTCCATTAATGTCCACGCGCATATCCACGGCCAGCGCTTCGCTCTCGCTGTCGGGGAGGGGCCACGCCGAATGCCAGTTACGATCCCTATCAAGCACGCGAAACGTCAGCGCGCTGACATCCAGTATCAGAATTTGCCGCAACAGATCATCCGCATTTCGGGGGCCTATCTCGCGGCTAAGCGTATTTGCATCGTGCAGATACTGGCGTCTGGTCTGGCCATCATGTCCGAGAGTGGACAGGACCCCATCTCGAAGCGTCACCGTACGGGGGTCCGCCTGCACAATATCGCGCCCGAAGACCAGCAAGGCCCGATCCAATTGTGCCAGATGCTCGAGCCGGCCATCGGTGCGTTCGCGGACGCGCAAGATCGTGTCCAGCGTGGTAAACGAGGCAATACCCACCAAAGCGAAAAGACTAAGCGCGACCAGCATCTCGATCAGGGTCACGCCAGCCTCTTGGTCGCGGATAAGGGTCATGCGCCGGTAGAGCCAATCAGGTTATTCGCGCCGGTTGTCACGCTTAGGATAGCCAGCCCGCGTGCGCATTGTCCGTCCTTTTGGAAACGGTAGGGGCCGACGACACCGTCGAAACCGGCGTCGCGCAGCAGCCCTTTGCGGTTCTGCTGGCCGATGCGCCCAAGAATGCGCGCCATTTCGACGGCATCAAAGGCCAACCCGCCAAGCACACCCGCCTCGGTTTCACTGAACGCGGTAAAGGCCGTAGCAAAGGCCTCGAAACGAACAGGGTCGGGTGCGGCAAACCACCCATCCTGCAATGCGTCGATCCGGTAAGGCGTGATCGATGCCCATTGTTCCGAGCCAAGCAGCTGCACCCCCGCGCTCTTGATCGCCGCGGCCTGTTCTTCAAAGGGACCACCCACAACGGGCAGATAAACCGCATCTGGCAGCGCACCGCCGTTCGCGGCCCGGATCTTGTCGATCAGGCCAGCGGCGGATGCGGCAACAATCGCTGGCGGAGCGGTACCCCCTGTCGCCGCGACGACGGATTGCGCTGCCTGCGCGGACAAGGCACCAAATGGCCCCGGAGGAACAACAGTAACAACGTTGCGCTTGCCGCGGGTTGCCGCGAAGCCGAGGATCGATTTCGCTGATTGCTGCGGTGTGATGCCGAATACAAACAGGTTATCTCCGGCGATAGAGCTGTCGTTCGACAGTGAAACAACGGGCGTACCGCGCCCGACAGCTTCGGCGACTGCGCGGCTCTGGCCTGAGAAAAGCGGACCAAGTAACATCTTCGCCCCGCCGTCCATCGCTTTTTGCGCGGCAGCAACGGCTGTTTCGGGGCTATCGCCAGCATCGACCACCTCGACCTCGGCCCCTGGGCCGGTCGCGTTGCCGCCAAGGGTTGCGGCTGCCAGCATGATCTGTCCTAATGACGCTCGCGGGCCGGTAAGCGGGGCCAGCAAAACGGCCTGTCCTACCGCATTTTCAGGCGGCAGTTCAGTGTCACCTGTCAAAGACAACCCGCCGCAGCCCGATAAACCAATGAGCGCCGATGACCCACCAAGACCCAACAATACCCGCCGTCGCGACAGAGGGGAAAAGGCACCGGAAGCCACGGTTTCGATGGATTTTATCGGCTGTGCTTTTGGCATCTTTTGCATTCCTCGTTTACGTGACGACATTGTTTGTCACCCTCCCGGCATCGGCCTTGCGCCGTATTGCCGTCATCCCTGCTCCGATTACTGACCTGTATGGCGGCCTGTGGGAAGGGCGTGCTGTGTTGGACGGTGGATATTCGCTGGATTGGGACCTGCGCGGCTGGCCGTTGTTCGCTGCTCGCGGGGTTGCGGACTGGACCTTGCAAGGGCCCGACACCCAATTGACAGGCGTTGCGACCTTTACCCCGGCATCCATGAGCGCGACGGATATTGTGGGGCGTATCGGGCCCGGTTTGGTCGACCTGATCCCCGGGGCCGCATTGAAAAACTGCACGTCGCAGGCCGTCGTTGATGTGCAACGGCTGAGCTGGCGCAAGGGGGCCGCTGCTGCTGCGGGCGCGGTTCTGATCAGCGAAGGGCGGTGCAAAGATCTATTGGGGCGCGACACAACAGTGCCACAGATGACGTTGGACCTGACAACCCAAGGCCGCGACGCCATAGCAATATTGACGGACCGTGACAGCACGCTGGCCAAGGTCACGGTTACAGGGGAACGGCGGCTGATCGCGCGTATCGAGCCCGAAGGCGCAGTGCTTGTGCCGGGCATGCCGACGAGCGGACCGATGATCATCGAAATGCCATTCTAGTTCACCAGATTGTTAAGGTTAACGATCGGCAGCAGGATGGAGAGCACCAAAAGCATCACGATCCCACCCATGATCAGCAGTACGGCCGGTTCGACCAGTGCTACCAATGCGGCTACCAATGCATTCAGATCGCGCTCTTGATCGTCGGCTGCGCGGGTCAGTGTTGTCCCCAGCACGCCCCCCGCTTCCCCACTTGCGATCATCGCGATCAGCATCGGGGGGAAGACTTTGGCATCGTCCAGCGCCCGTGAAAGCGCCGTCCCTTCGCGTACGCGTGCCGTGGCTTGGGCGACTTTTTCGCGGATGTGCAAATTTGGCACGGTCTGCGTAGCAGCGGTCAAGGCATCTACAAGCGGCACGCGGCTGACGGTCAAGGTTGCCAAGGTACCCGCGAACTGCACCGAGTTTGTCTTGAGAGAGAACCCCCGCGTCAGCACCGAACGCGATAGAAATCGATGCCAGCGCAGCCGCATCGCCGGTTGCCGCAGCAGGCTGGCCCCGCCAAGGATAACGGCAGCGAGCACGCCGAGCATTGCAATACCCCACGCATTGATAAAATCGCTTACCGTAATCAACGAACGGGTCAGGAACGGCAGTTCCGCCCCGCGAGAGGTGAAAACGCGCACGATGTCAGGCACCACAAAGGTCAACAGTGCTACGATTACCGCAAGCGAAACGACGGCAAGGATCGCGGGATACAGCAAAGCAAGCTGCACCGTCTGGCGGTTCTTGGCGCGAGTTTCCACAAAGCCGGACAGATGTTCCATCACTTGGCCAAGCTGCCCCGAGGTTTCCCCCGCAGCGACCGACGCACGGTAAAAGTCGCCGAACACCTGAGGATACTCGCCAAGCGCCTGCGCAAAGCTGCGCCCGTCGAGCACTGAGGCGCGCAGGTTCAACAACAGTGATGTAACAGCGGGCTTGTTCTGCTGGTCTGCCACTGTCTTGAGCGCTTGCTCCACACCGATCCCCGAACCGATCAGCGTGGCAAGCTGTCGGGTCAGTAGGGTCAGCGCGCGGCGCGAAATCTTGGCCCTGCCAAAGCCCGCCCCCTTTGTCGCTTTCCCCTTTTTTGCGACGGTTGGTTCGACCGACAGCGGCGCGAGGTTGCGCTGGCGCAGACTGCTGCGCGCGGCGGCCGCACTTGCGGCCTCTATGATCCCCTTGGTCGACTTGCCCGCGGGCGTCATCGCTTCATAGGCATAGGCTGGCATTATTCATCCTCTTGTGATGCGGCAAGCGATATGCTGGGTTGCGGTGGGGCACCGTCGTGGATGGCGCGCGCGACTTCCTGTGCAGTGGTGAGGCCCAAACGCATCTTGGCGATGCCGTCGTCCAGAATGCTCGGGCCGCGATCCCGCGCCGCGGCGATCAGTTCGGCTTCGGATTGCCCTTCGTGCATTTTGCGTTCAAGCGCGCCGTCGACCTCGATAATTTCATACAGCGGCAGACGTCCACGAAAGCCGCTGGCTTGACAGGTATCGCAGCCAAGCCCCTTCTTCACGATCTCTCCGGGCTTAATCTTTTGCCCCAAAAGATCGCTTTCCGCCTGCGTGACCTCGTGGTCGCCCAGACAGTCGATGCAATTGCGCCGCACCAGCCGCTGTGCGATCAGCCCGCGCAGCATAGGGGCCAGCAAGAAGCGTTCGACACCCATTTCGACCAGTCGAGACACGGCACCGATGGCCGTGTTGGTGTGCAAGGTCGAGATGACCAGATGCCCGGTCATGGCGGATTCCACGGCGATCTGCGCCGTCTCGCGGTCCCGGATCTCGCCGACCATAATCACATCCGGATCTTGTCGTAGAATGGCGCGCAACCCTCTGGCAAAGCTGAGATCGGTCTTGGCGTTGACCTGCATCTGGCCAACACCGTCCATCGTATATTCGATCGGGTCCTCAACGGTCATGATGTTGCGTTGCCGGTCGTTCAGCATATCCAGACCAGCATAAAGCGTCGTGGTCTTGCCCGAACCGGTCGGTCCAGTCACCAGCACCATCCCATCGGGCAAGGACAGGATCCGTTTCAGCACCGTATTATCGCGATCCGACAGGCCAAGATGGTCGATCCCGCGCAATGTCTGCCCCCGGTCCAAAAGTCGCAGCACCACGCGCTCGCCAAATTGAGAGGGGATCGTCGAGATGCGCACGTCAAGGTCATACCCTCCGACCCGCAACGAAACACGGCCGTCCTGCGGAAGGCGTTTTTCAGCGATGTCGAGTTTGCCCATCACCTTGATCCGGCTGACAAGCAGCGGCGCGAGTGCGCGTTTCGGGCTGATTACCTCGCGTAGAATGCCGTCGACCCGAAAGCGCACCAAAAGTCGCCGCTCCTCCGTCTCGATATGCACGTCAGACGCGCCTTCCTTGACCGCCTCGAGCAGCAGGGCATTGATCAGCCGCACCACGGGCGCATCGTCGTTTTGGGCCAGCAGATCGTCGATCGAAGCGGCCGTGTCCGCCAATGACGCCAGATCATCGTCTGCATCCGCAGCCACCTGTGCGGCCTCGGACGCGGAATCGCGGTAGATCGTGCCAAGAGCCGCTTCAAAATCGGCAGCCGATATTTCCTCGAATGTCACAGCGGTGCCAGACACGCGCTGTGCTTCGATCAGGGCTTCGAAAGAGGCATCATGGCGATATTGGCAGCGTGGCTCCGCACTCTCTTCAGAGGCAGGTAATAGAATGACCCCTTGGCTTTGCGCGAAACCATAGGAAAGGCGGGTCTGGGTGCTGGCATGGGTCATTGCAACGATCCTAAAAGCAAACGCGCCGAAACACGGCCCGGTGCCGGGCGCCGATCCACCTCGAGCGCCTCTACCCTCACGTCGTGCTGCTCTTCCAGATCAGAGAGCCACAGCAATATGGTCGCAAAGGGCGTATCGTCCAAAGTGACCCGAATGCTGTCGTTTTCAGGCTCAATGCGCCGCAGGGTCAGGTTTGCCGCGGATGCCGAGGTGGTGATCCGCGTGGCAAGAGGCGTCTCGTTGAGCGGTTGCAATGACACGATCGTGTCGACGGACGCCAGCGCAGCTGTGTCCTGAACAAGGCGAAATGCTTGAATGTCTGCGCGCGCTTCGGCCTGCGCCCGTTGCAGAGGAGCCCATAGGAATTGATAGCCCACAACCACGATGGCGAGCGGTAGCACAATGCTCACCAGACGCTTTTCACGCGGGTTAAGCGCGGCAAAGGCTTTCATCCGCCATCCCCCCGCGCGATCCGCATTTCGACCTCTGCACCGCCATCGCCCGCTGTGGCGGCACCGCTGCGTACGGCAAAGCCCGATGCCTCTAGCGTCTGCTCGATGCCTTGCAGGTCGTCCAGGCCAGGGCTCTGCATGAGCACCACCAATGTATTCTCTGACGCGCCCCATGCCATGCGCCTGAAACCAACCGGCGCGTCGGTCAGCACGCGTGAGATATCGCTGAGCAGGGGCAAAAAGCTGCTTTCCTTTGCAACCACCTGCGCGGGTGTCAGGCGTGCGAGAACGGGGCCAACCTCTTGGGTTAGGGCCATGCCGGGCAGGATGTCCGAAATGGCCAGCTCTGCAGTGCGGCGCTCTGTCTGAGCGATCTGAGAGAGGGCGCGCAGGTTCAAAGCCGCGATGGTCATGTGCAGCACCAAGGCGGAAACCACAGCGACGGCAGCCCACTTCCACGCAGCCACCCCCCGTGCTGCAGCCTTGCGCGGCTGAGCAAAGCTGAAGGCCACGTCTATCGGGTCCGGTGGGGGTGGTGTGGCTGACAGATTTTCGGCTGGAAGATCCGCTCCCAAAGGTTCGCCAAGCGCGCGCAGCGACGGCCGGCCAGCGCGCTGCCATAAAAGCGGCAGCATATCCACATTGGCGGCAAAACCCGTCCCGTCGGAACAGCGCACAACCGCACGATTGCCTTCTTTCCAGACGGCCCACGCGGGACCATTGTCGGACGGTGGACGGGGGATTAATAGATATTCGGGGAGGTGCGGCGCGTCTTCCTGTGTCACCTGCGTCATCACGTCACTGGACAGGACAAACGCCAGGTGATCCCCGGGCGACGCATCGGCAAGCGGGCCTTGGATGATCTGGACGGACTGCAGCGGTGCGGCAATCCGCTCTTCGACAGCAAAGGTGATCAACGCCTGCCGTTGCCGCGCATTGGATCTGGGTACATGAACGATAAAACTGCTGACGTGTTCTGCACTGACCGGACGGGCGGCCAGCCCATCAACCTGCGGGCAATAAAGTTCGGCCCGTGCAACCATGGCCGAATTTCTCGTCGTCAAAGGCACTTTTAAAGCGTCAGACGCGGGCAGCCGTACAGGGCGCTCCGAGGCGTTTAAATCTGGCGTAATGCCTTGACTTATCACGAAAAATTACCTTTTCAATCGTCCCGTTGTTGCCATAGTATACGGAAAGCCACGTAACAGATAGGGAAACAGTTTCATGCGTCACTGGAAAAAGCTGGGGGGCCGCCCCGCGTCCCACCGCAGCCGCCGCGACGGTGAAGCGGGCGTAACTCTGATCGAGATGATGGTGGTGCTGGTTATTATCGCGCTGGTGGCGGCGATCATCGTGCCCAACGTTATCGGGCGCCCGGACGAAGCACGGGTGACCGTTGCGCAGTCCGACATCCGCGCAGTCGGCTCGGCGCTCGAACTTTACCGCTTGGACAACCGCACCTATCCCACGACCGCACAGGGATTGCAGGCCTTGGCCGTGCGTCCCACCGCGCCGCCCGAACCCCGCAACTGGGTCGCGGGTGGGTATCTGACCGCTGTGCCGGTCGATCCTTGGGGGAATGATTACATCTACGTCTCTCCGGGTGCGAATGGCGGGTTCGATCTGATGTCGCTTGGGGCAGATGGGGCACCCGGCGGCGAAGGGGTCGCGGCAGATCTGGCACATGGGCAGCTGCAGGCCAGCAGGTGAAAACCACGGCCGCCCCTGACCGACACCAAGACGCGGGCGTGACGCTTGTTGAGGTGCTTGTGGTACTGGTGTTGGTGGGAATCATGGCCGGGATTGTCGGGCTTAACATCGGCAGCGGGTCACGTGGTGATATTGCCAAGCAAGAGGCCGACCTTCTTGTCGCCAGGCTAAATCGGGCAGCGGACGATGTGATCCTGACGGGGGTGCCAATGGGCTTCGTTTGGGGCGCGGAGGGCTATAGGTTCGATGTCTATAACGGGGAAATCTGGGAGCCGCATCCTTTACCGGTCCTGAAAGAACCCCATCTGCTGGCCGGTCGCACGCGGATCGTTGGAAGCGCTGGCGCGATCGTCGTTTCCACGGAGTCGCGCCCGACTGGGGATAGCCCCTTGTCGCTTGAACTGCGTGCGGGTGACGGCGCGGCGGAATATGTTCGGTTCGACGGCGTCAGCGCGGCGCATCTTCAGGAGGTAGAATGACACGTCAGGACGATGCAGGGTTCACGTTGATCGAAGCGCTGGTGGCGATGGCCGTCCTTGCCTTGGGCGCCGTATCGCTGCTGTCGGCCACGCAGGGGCACAGTAAACGCATCGCTGATCTCTCGGATCGGGTCGCGGCACGGTGGGCCGCCGAATACCGCCTTTCAGAAGTCCGGGCAGGGGTGGCAATCGGCGCAGAGCCGCTTGAGCTATACGGCATTGAATTCGATCTCGACGTGACGCGCCGCCCGACCAGCGACCCCGATGTGCAGGCCGTCTCTGTCGGCAGCGCCGTTTCAGGGACGGATCGGGTTTTGTATATTCTGGATGGATATGTCCCGTCAGGAGACCCGTCATGACGCGCTTTGATCATGCGGCGAAATGGCTTCGATTGGGCGTGATCCTGACGGCCGTTTCCAGCGTGGCCGCGGCGGGTGCCGAAGCGACTTGGCGTGTGCTGGGCCATGATCGCGTTGTCCCCCCTATTGCGAAGCTTCGCCCCCCCGCACAAGAGCCTGAGGCACTGCCCGACCTTGCGCCTGCGCTGGCTCTTGCACCGTTCGGCGCTGCGGAAGTCGCGGTGGCAGATGCTCAGACGGCCGCGATACCGCAGACCCTGATCTTGCTCGGGGTCATCGTACGCGATGATCCGTCCCGCTCGCTGGCATTGCTGCGGTCGGACACGACTGAAGGCAACTATCGCATCGGCGATGAGGTCGTCCCCGGTACGACGCTCACCTCTATTTCACAAAACCATGTAACCGTGCTGACAAAAGACACCGAGAGCCGCCTTTATTTTGCCGGTGCGGATCTGGTCGCCGATGGTCCGCAAGTCCCGACAGGCGCGGAACGGCTGCTGGCGCTTATGACCTCTGGGCAGGGCAGTTCCATCAGTGAACAGGTGGATGCAGCTGCGCGCGCTCAGCCCGTGACAACACAGGATTACATCGACATGTGGCGCGACCGCATCATCGCCAACCCCGCTGAGGTTCTGGATACGATTGGCTTGGTGCCAGGGGAAAAAGGATATACCATCGCTGAAAAGCACGACGTAGGCGTAAACCGCGCCGGTCTGAGAGCAGGTGACATCGTGACAAGTGTAAATGGTGAAAGCGTCGGCAATGTCGATCAGGATCGGGAACTGTATGACGTGATCGCGGCGTCTGGCTTGGCCCGTATCGAAGTCGAAAGGAATGGCCGAACGATCGTTATGTCATTTCCGCTGCAGTGAACCTTGCGCTTCGCCATATAGCAGCCTTTGCCCTCGCAGTTTTACTGATGCTGCCCGCCCCTGTGCGCGCTCAGGAGACCTTTGTCATCAATCTGCGAGACGCAGACATCTCTTTGCTCGTTGAGCAGATTTCCGAAATAACCGGCCGCACCTTGGTGCTTGATCCAGGGTTGGTGGGAGAGGTGACTGTCGTCTCTGCCGAGGCGCTGGACAAAGAAGGCGTCTGGTCGTTGTTCCAATCCATTCTGCGGGTACGCGGATTTGTTGCCGTTCAGGCCGGATCGATCTGGCAAGTGATCCCCGAGGCCGAAGCGCGCACTGCGAGCGGGCCCAATCTTGGCGAAGAAGTCATCGCCGGCAGCCAAGACTTCGTAACCGAGATGTTGCGCCTGAACCGGCTGCCCTCTGCCGAAGCCGTGCGCGTCCTGCGCCCGCTTGTCGCGGAATCGGGATATATCGAAGCCGTCGAAGATCCCAATGGCGTGGTCATTACCGATACCCGCGCCAATGTGGACCGGATCATGGCCATCGCGCGCAGCTTTGACGGAGATGCCCTTGTCCGCTCTGAGGTGCTGCGCTTTCGCAGTGCCGATGCGGTCACCGTCGGCAGTGCGATCCTAGAGGTACTTGGTCAAGCGGGCACAGGCGCGCGCCTGTCCGTTGATGCAGGGTCCAATCTACTGCTCGTCCGAGGCACGCCCGAAGACATTGCAGAAATTCGCAGCCTTGCCATCGCCATGGACGTTGCGCCACGGAAAGACCCCCGGGAGGCCGTCGCTACCACAGTTTTCAACCTCCAGTATGGCGATGCACAGATCATTGCAGACATCATCAAAGGTACGGTGGGGGATGCCACTGACATCACCAACGCAGTTGCCGCAGATGTGGGCGCACAATCAGCCGAAGCCACGTCGGACGGACAATTTGTGCCGCTAAACCGCGTCGTCGCCCCGGATGCTGTCAATATCACCGCCTCTGTCGAAACGAATTCTATCGTTGTTCGCGGCACTGCGGCGCAGGTTCAAGAAGTCGGGCAACTCGTTCATGCCCTTGATGTGCGTCGCCCGCAGGTGATGATCGAGGCAGCTATTGTCGAAGTGTCCGGCGAGGTCGCAGAGCGGCTTGGGGTCCAACTGGGGCTTGGCCCGAATGTGCCGAACGGAGCAATCGCCGCCTCGAACTTCTCTAATGGGGGAGGGGTATCGCTGGGGTCCGTGCTTGCTGCTGTCGGTGTCCCCGCCGGGTCGGCCTTGTCTACGGGACTGACGCTTGGTGCCGGTGGCAATGACTTTGGTATTTTGGTGCAGGCCCTGTCGCAGTCTACGAGCGCGCGGCTTTTGTCGACGCCATCGGTCACGACGCTGGACAATGAACCCGCGACCATTGTGGTTGGCCAGAACGTTCCCTTCCGGACGGGTAGCTTCGCCACCGATGGGAATACGGCGACCCCCTTTACCACGATTGAACGACGCGATGTCGGCATCACGATGAATGTCGTGCCCCGGATCACGGCCGGAGGTGTGGTGCAGCTGGTCATCGAACAGGAAATATCGAGCCTAACAAATGCCAATGTTGAAGGTGCCGCGGATCTAGTGACCAACCGGCGGGTGATTAATACAACCGTAATGGCCGACAACCGCGGAACAGTTGTGCTTGGTGGGCTGATAACCGACGACCGCATCAATGGCAGCAGCAAGGTGCCCGGTCTTGGCGATCTACCGGTGGTCGGAGAGCTTTTCAAATCGCGTAATGCCCGCAATACCCAGCGTACACTTTTTGTCTTTCTAAGGCCCACGATCCTGCGCAGCCGTGAAGATATCACCGAAGCTTCTTCGCGCCGGTTCAACCGCCTGAAAGCAGCCGACGCCACACAGCAGCCTAGAACGATCCTTAAAAAACAAGAAGTACAGCAGTTACCTTTGGAAATTCAGGGTTTGTATTGATCTAAGCCAGTGGCACGCGCCCCCAAGACGCTGCTACCGTTCAAAAGTCAGCGACGCCCAATAGCTCACCCAATCAAAGTCATTATGCTTTACCGGCAGCAATTTTACGCTGTTGATCATGATCTCTCCACGAATGTCATCCGAAAGCGTCAATATGCCATTCGCATCCGTCATCATATGCTGCGGTCCTGTCTCGGCTCCGGACCCAACAGGCCGCGCAAATACCTGAACCGGTTGATTGGCGTTTGCTTCACCATTCAAGAGCAGCTGAAAGCGGACCGGCCCGTCCAAAGTAACATAAGGATTATCCAGCGCTACCCACTCGTAAATTGCGCCATATGCACGATCCTGCCCGCTTTTGTCGCCCACCCCCACCAAGGTTTTCGCATAACGGAAATAGGCTTCTCTGATGGGCTGACCCGGCCGGGTGCTAAATACTTCGGCACCACGCCCTACGGTTTCAGCAAATTCACGAAAGTCGGCCAGCGTGTCATGCTTTAGGGTGCTTGCATTTGAAACAAGTACAATAGCGTGCAGCCCGTTTTCGCCCGACTGGAGGCTCAACGACGGGTTATCTTGTCCGGTAAACGCCAGCTCTGTTTCAACGTCACCTCTGGAAAACAGGGCCGAGCTGTATCCCTTCGGAATGAAGATATAATCCTGCCCGACAAACTCGGATCCGACCAATAGATCCGCCTCAATCGTCGCCTGCGACGGGAAAGTGTAGGCCCGAGGTTCAATCCAAAATTCATGCGCCAAGGCAGACTGAGTGGCCAGAAGCCATATGGTGAAAGATTTCGTGTAAAGAGACATGATCATACCCGTTTGCTGTTTCGGCATTGCCAAGTTGTTGGCCGCGTGTCGTAGGGTGTTGCTGGTCTGTAAATTAAGCCACCACTTCGATGATGTATTCTGCCCAAAGGCTGAACGCGTCATCTCGGGCATGGCGATATGAGTTTGCGGCGCGTTGAAATCGGCGGGACGGAAAATCAGGTTGGTCTGATCGTGAGCGGATAGCAACCTCTGAGTCTGCCGATGTGACTTAAACCGGCCGAATATCTTCTCTCGCTTCCGGGTCGGCCTGTTTGATCCGTGGATGGCGTTGTCCAATCCCTCGTAGGCGCAGTGGTCAGCGTCCGGTGCCAATGTTTTGATCGGCTTGACATAGCTGCACAGCATGTCAGTGATCATGACCCTCGGCTCGCCGAACTGAGTGATCAGCCTGTGAATAAATCGCTTGGCAGCTGTAGCGTTTCGTCGCGTTTGCACGAGAATGTCGAGGACGAACGCGCCGGCCGCAATATGCGAAATTTGGACCAAAGCGAGTGACCTACAACCGGACTGCTTCCCGGAGACTGTGCAGAATTTTGTGCGTGACGCGTTTTCTTACGCCATCGGGAAGCGGTCTTCGAACATGATGGCAAGCTGAGATCTGACAGCGTGCCATTCGCGGACCGAACGCTTCCACTCGGTCGATGTAGCATTGAGCGCCAGATAGATCAATTTCGCCGCAGCGTCGTCGCTTGGGAAATGACCTCGGGTTCTGACGGCACGGCGAATTTTCGAGTTCAAGGCCTCAATGGAATTCGTGGTGTAGATCAGCCTGCGGACCTCGGGCGGGTAATCGAGGAACGGGATGACCTCGTGTCAGGCCCGGCGCCAGCTCGGCGCGATCGCCGGATACCCCCTTGCCAGATCGCTGTCCTCGAACTCAGCCAGAGCCAGTTCTGCCGCCTCGACGTCCACGGCCGTGTAGATCGCCTTTAGGGCGGCGGCGACGGCCTTGCGGTCCTTGTAGCTGGCGAAGTTCATGGAATGGCGCAGCAGATGGACGATGCAGGTCTGGATCCGAGTCTGGGGAATGCGGCCTCGATGGCCTGGGGAAAGCCCTTCAGCCCGTCCACGACGGCGATGAGGATGTCCTGGACGCCTCTGTTGCGCAGGTCGCTGAGCACTTTGGCCCAGAACTTCGCGCCCTCATTGGCCTGAAACCACAGGCCCAGAACGTCCCGCGTGCCATCCGGCAGCACCGCGAGGGCCACGAAGACCGCCTTGTTCGAGACCGCCCCGTCGCTGCGGATATTGACCCGGATCGCGTCCATGAAGACGATCGGATAGCAGGGATCCAGTGGGCGGTTCTGCCAGGCGGTGACCTCCTCCATGACCGCGTCGGTGATCGCGGAAATCAGGCTGGGCGAGGCCTCGACGCCGTAGATTTCCGCGATATGCCCCTGGATCTCTCGGGTCGTCATTCCCCGGGCATACATGCTGACAATCTTGCGGTCGAATTCAGGAAAGCGCCGCTGATACTTCGCGATCAGCATCGGATCGAAGGTGCCGTTCCGGTCGCGGGGAATGTCCAGAACCACCTTGCCGCTGTCCATGGTCACGGTCTTCTGGCTGCTGCCATTGCGCCGATTGGGCGGCTGGTTCTGGCCCTCAGACGCATCATCTGCGCGCTCTTCATCGAGATGGACATCCATCTCTGTGCTCAGCGCGCGTTCCGCCAGCGCCTTGGTCAGCTCCGCCAGGATGCCGTTCTTGCCAAACAGGTCACCGGGTGAACGCCCTTCCATCAGACGGTCTAGCAAGTCTTTGTCGATGCTCATACGTGGGTCTCCTCTGTGAGCAGTTACCACGTCAGCGCACAAAATTCAGGATAGTCCCCGTTTGCTACGCGCATGTCCTGATAAAATAGAACGCATGAAGCACGTAAGGTGATCGGGCGATTTCAAATCGCCCGCCACCACGCGACACCTTCTGCATCGATGTCGCGCGTGGCCTGACCGCGCGTACGTAGGCAGTGGAAATTGGCCAATGCCTCGCCAGCGGCAAGACCGTAAATGCTTTCCGTCACTTCGCGGTTAAAGAGAACGGTGAACAGGTCGACGACCCGCTTGGGCTCCCGGATCTCCGCGAGCGCATTTTTCAGGTCTTGTTCATGGCCTTCGATCAGCGTGTCGATGCGCGCATGCAACCCGCGATATGGATCGCCATGCGATGGCAGCACCAACACGTCATCCTGAATCTCCGACTTGATGCGCGCCAGGCTACCGAGCCAATTGGTCATCGGGTCCGCTTCGGGATTACGCGCGCGAGCCGATACGTTGGGCGTGATCTTCGGCAACACCTGATCGCCTGCGATGAACAGTTTTCGTTTCTCGTTATAAAGACAGGCGTGTTCTGGCGAATGGCCGGAGCCTATGACGACCCGCCAATCGTCTCCTCCCAACGTCAGCGTGTCCCCTGCAGCAATCCGTTCAAACTTCTCCGGCGGAGTGCAGACAAGCCCGCTATAGGATCGTTGAAGATCCATATTTGCCTCGATCAAAGCATCACTACCGCCAGCCGCGCGAAAGAATGCCGCCTGGCGCGCATCACGCTCCGGCGACATGCCCTTGGCCAATGCAACCAGCTCTTTCTCTTCCTCCGAAGTGATCAGCACCGGCGCATCACAAAGCTTACTAATCCACCCGGCCACCCCCCCGTGGTCAGGGTGTCCATGGGTCAGAACCAAACGGCCCACGGCGTGTCTCTGAATGGTGGAGCTAAAGATTTTTTCCCAAGCCGCAACGGTTTCCGGAGAGTCGATGCCCGTATCGATGATATCCCACGCCCCATCATGTCTGAACAGCCAGATGTTGACCGACAGCAGACCACCACCAACCGGCATACGTGCCCAAAGCAGGTTATCGTTCACCTCAACAGTAGAGCCATCGCCGATGAGTGGGGCATCTCCTGCAAATGGATATTGGAGAACATTTTTGACCGCGGCTGAGGCTACTTCGCAAACCATCTCGACTCGTCCTAAACTGCGTAATCAAACCAGAAATACCCACTTATTTACTATTCATCAAGCAACGAAATGACCCGAAATCCCCTTGTTAATCCTTGATTGACATGGGCCTCGAAACCGCTTGATAGGGGACATTGGCAACTGTCATACCAGAAAGGTAGCTGCCTCGACCGAGGTGGAAGTAACTCAGTTATCCTGAGACGTATACTTACCTCAAATTCCGGTGATCTTTCGTCGAAGTATGTTTAGTATGATCAAGGCTTCCAAGCCAGAATTATAACATAATCCTAATTATCAGTTACAGATTCCGCACAAGGGGCACATTCTAAACTGATGGATTGGATGCCCCTCCTGTTGGTTCATTATAGAACCGTCCGAGCCATGGTGGTGCGGACGTCTTGCAGGAGGAACAAATGTCAGAAGCATTTATCATCGGTATCGACCTGGCGAAGCGCGTTTTTCAAATACACGGCGCTGATGCCGCAGGTAAAGTTTTATACCGTAGAAAGCTGAGCCGGCCTCAGTTCAATAAGTTTCTAAATGAGCACCCAAGTTGCATTTTTGCGATGGAAGCGTGCGCGTCCGCCCATCATTGGGGGCGTGAAGCGCTTGCTGCAGGTCATGAGGTTCGATTGGTACCGGCGCGATATGTGAAACCGTTTGTCAAACGCCACAAGAGTGATGTTGTCGATGCAGAGGCCATTACAGAAGCCGCGATGCGTCCCTCAATGCGCTTCGTCCCAGTGAAAGCCCCGGAACAGCAAGCACAGGCGATGTTGTTTCGGACGCGGGAATTGTTCGTGCGGCAGCGCACCCAGCTTATCAATTCGCTTCGCGGATACTTGGCGGAGTTTGGGATTGTGCTGCGGCTACGCATTCGGAACGCTGATATTCTCAAACGAGAAGTAGAGGAACAGGCACATAAACTGCCCGACGAGGCCAAACGCTTGGCGGAACGGCTCCTAGCGCAGATCGAGACTATCAGCGCAGAAGTCGAAGGTCTGGATCATTCCATCAAGATGCATGCAAAAACGTCAGAGGAAACGCGGCTTATGCAAACGATGCCTGGCGTCGGCCCGATGTCCGCCATCGCAATTTCGGCCTTCTGTCCTCCCGCCAAAAACTTTCGCACGGGGCGGGATTTTGCAGCATGGCTTGGTCTTGTACCTCGACAGCATTCGACAGGTGGTAAGGAACGGTTGGGGCGCATCACAAAAATGGGCCAGAAAGATGTGAGGCGGTTGCTGATCATCGGTGCAATGTCCGTCATCAATTCCATCGAACGATGGAAGCGTTGTGCCGAACCATGGTTAGCGCGTATGCTTGAAACACGCCCCCGGATGGTTGTTGCTGTTGCTTTGGCAAACCGCATGGCTCGGAGGCTTTGGGCCATGTTGATGACGGGCCAGATTTATCGCATTCGCGGGGCCGTCGCTTAGCGGCAGACCCACGGATACCGGCAGGTATGTGAGGACGAAAGGATCGACTAAGGAAAGCGGATCGACGAGAACGAACATGGAAAAACCAGTGCAACCCTTCGCGGCTTCGAGCCCGATAAACTGATTTGGAGCCAAGTTCGCGCATCTCCATAAGGGCCAGCAGCCAAGTGTGCTGCACAAACAGGCCGGACACGTGACTGCACCCGATCATGCTATCTAAACGTCGAAACAATCACCCACATAAACCGGGGCATCCACACGTGGGTTGCGAAATTTCCCCTATCTTGCTGGAAAGCAAGGAGAATGAAAGATGGCCCATACAGAGCTAAACCTGCGTGAACGGCGCGTGATCGAAGATATGTTGAATGCTAAGATACCTATACGAGAGATTGCAGCACAGATCGGCAGGCATGTTTCCACGGTGTATCGCGAGATCAAGCGCAATCACTATTTCGACAAAGAGTTGCCGGAACTGAACGGATACTACGGCGTGGTTGCTCAAAAAGCGGCGACCGAAAGACGTGCGCGGCGGCGCAAACTGGTGCGCCTTGTCGGCTTGAGAAAAGCCGTAATCAAGCAGCTCAAGGAAGGTTGGTCACCAGAGCAGATCGCGGGCCGATTGCAATATGAAGGCCAAACAACCCGCGTAAGTCATGAAACGATCTACGCCTATGTTTACGGCCCAGATGGTCAATCTGCGGAACTCGCACGCTACCTGCCCAACCGCCGGAAAAAACGGCGTCCGCATCACGCGCGCAGGCCACGAGGCCTTGTGTTCCCGCCGGATCGCTCAATTCACGAACGCCCTGACTACGTTGATAGCCGCGAGACTTTCGGCGAGTGGGAAGGCGATTTGATGATATTCGAACGCGCTCAGGGCAAGATGAACTTTGCCTCACTGGTCGAGCGGAAGACACGCTTTGCTGTCCTGTTCCGCAACAACGACCGCAGCACCACGCATCTGATGAACCGCTTGATGGGTGTGATGGAACCCCTGCCCCAACCGGCGCGCAAGTCGATCACCTTTGACCGTGGGATCGAGTTCAGGAACTGGCGTAAGTTGAAGCCTGGTATCGGCACAGAGGCCTGGTTTTGTGATCCACAGGCTCCGTGGCAAAAGGGTTCCGTCGAAAACCTGAACAAGCGTGCGCGGCGCTACTTACCAAGAGATGCGCCCGTGGCCGCGCTCTCAAATCGAGATATGAAGTCGATTTGTGACCGCTTGAACGGCACCCCCAGAAAGTGCCTGGGATGGAAAACGCCGACTGAAGCCTTCAGGGAAGAACTGATGAAACTGAGATAGCGGAAACCGTCGCAACGACCCTTGAGAATCCAAGGGCGTGCGCTACCTTCAAGTGCGACTCTTGTTAGAAAACAGTAGTTTATCTAATGAGAGGAATCGTTATGGGAGCCGTTTACGACCAACTGAGTATCACAGAACGACGCAAGATCGAACGCTGGAGACACGCGAAGGTCCCAGTTGACGAGATGGCGCGCGTTCTGAGACGCTGCAGATCAACGATATTCCGCGAGCTAATGCGCATCCATTTCTCGGACGATGGAATGCCGGGATGCAATGGCTATTACGGTGCTGCTGCCCACCTGATGCAAGCGGATCGTCGCGCTCGCGCGCGCAAACTGATCAAATATCCTGAGCTGTGCAGACGCGTGATTGAACGCATCAAGAACGGCTGGACACCTGAGCAGATCAGTAACCGCATGATCCACGAGGATGCCCCACTCAGGGTCTGCCAAGAAACCATCTATCGCTACATCTATTCCAAGGAAGGTCAGCGCGAAGACCTGCGGTGGTATCTACCGACCCACAGTGTCGTCCGGAGACCACGTCGCACCAGAAGACGCAGAGAACCCAAATTCCACCGTGATGTCAGTATCCTGTTCCGCCCCGATGATGTCGCGCATCGTCGGCAATTTGGCCATTCACTGCCCGACAGGCGATTTGTGAAACAAATCTGCCGAGAGGGGAAAGATTATAAAGTCGATCAAAGACCTCCCCCTCGCCGCCCGCTGGTCCATCACTTTTGATCGTGGAACCGAGTTTGTCAGTTGGCCGCATCTCCAAGCCGAGATCGGAACCCAGACGTGGTTGTCTAAT
>NZ_DCAN01000021.1:0-63736 GCF_002311545.1 Sulfitobacter sp. UBA1132
GTTCAAACTTTGCCTTAGCCATGGAGCAGCCCTTTATATTAATGAGGGCCTGAACCCAGACCCAAACCTATCTGGCGGGCGATGTATTGGGTCTGGCGCATAAAATCAAGCACCTGTTCGCCTCACACCGCCGCAGAATTCATGTAAATGCGCACTAGTTCGCTGTTACCGCCGGCGCAGAGGGGATTTCAGCGCGCTCGATGACCGCGTCCGCCGGGCGTTCGAACCAGCCTTCGGCCTTATTTTGCTTGACCAAATAGGTCTCGATCGACTTTGCCGCATTCTGGCTGAGGTTCTTAAGCTGTTCTTCAGCAGTCTTGGTGTAGCCAGACCCCACGATAGGCCCCTGATCAAGGGATTCGAAAACGGTGATCTGGTGCGGTTCGTCCGTAAGCTTCTTACCCGCGGCATCGTCCCAAACGGTAAGGTTCAGGATCATGATCGACTTGGGCGCAAGCACAAGCGGAATACCCGGAGGGGCAAGAACGTAGCCTTCGACACTGACGCCAAAGTGGTAATTGCGCGCGCCTTCATAGCGGTCAAAACGTTCGGCAATGGCGTCTTTGACAGCCGTCGTCAGCACCTCTTCACTGACTTCGCGGCTGATCGGCAGTTTCTGTACCTTCGGCGCAACAACGATGTTGTGGTATAGATTAAAGTCACCCAAAGGCACCGCCGGCTTGTCGAGGTCGGATGCCCCGTTGCACGCAGAAAGGACCACGATACTGATCAAAGCTGATAAAATTCGAACCATTTCATGCCTCCTCGGCGCATTTATGCCCTTTGCGATACCCTAAGGCTGAATAGGGTGCAACGTTTGCTAAAGTGGCACGCACTGGGAGGCGTGCTACCTTATGTCCGTCTGAATTAGGATAATTGCCATGGATCGTCCCCTGCCCGCCCGCGTGGCCTTGGTTAACCAACCCCTAGGCCTGTTTCGCAGCCTCGCTATGGCGCGACGTAATGTGCTTAGCATTATTCCTGAAATAGCTGTCAAACAGCCGATGGTCTCTGGCAAAATGGGCAAGCGTTGGCACATGGTTATGGACCCGACTGCCATCCGCGAGATGCTGTTGGATCGGGTTGACGACTACCCCAAATCCTTAGTGACAAAAAACCTTTTGCGCCCCGCGATCGGAGACTCCCTTTTCATTGCAGAGGGTGCGCATTGGCGCTGGCAACGCCGCGCGGTGGCACCGGCCTTTTCACACCGCAATATGCTGAACCTGTCGCCCATCATGACCGCAGCAGCGCAAAGGTCGGCCGACCGGATCGCCGCCGCTGGCCCGCGGGCCATCAATATGCTGGACGAGATGGTCACGTCGACATTCGAGGTCATCTCGGATGTCACATTCTCGGGCGGCGACGGGTTTGACCGCGGCGCCGTGCACCGCGCCATCGACGACTATATCGCAGAGGCCGGGAAACTGAGCCTTTTCGATATTCTTGGCTTGCCAGACTGGCTTCCGCGCCCAGGACGGGCGATGTCGGGCCGTGCCCTGAAAGACATGAAACGCATTGCCGACGGCGCGATAGATGCGCGCGCCGAACGGGGGCCCAGCGATACGCCGGACCTGCTGGATCTTCTCCTTGATGGCACCGACCCCAAGACCAAACGTCAGATGAATACGGCCGAGCTACGGGACAATCTGTTAACCTTCATCGTCGCAGGGCATGAGACGACGGCCCTTACCCTGTCCTGGGCGCTCTATCTGATGGGCTTTGATCAGGCCGTGCAGCAGAAAGCCCGCGCCGAGGCGCAAACCGTGCTGCAGGGGCGCGCGGCGACGGGTGCAGACGTCGAAAACCTACCATACATCCGCCAAATTATCGACGAAACCCTGCGCCTGTACCCGCCGGCGGGGGTGATTTCACGCACCGCGCAGAGAAACGACACCTTATGCGGCAGGGAAGTTCGGCCCGGCGATACTGTCATGGTGCCGATTTACGCGCTTGGCCGCCATCAGCAGCTTTGGGATCAGCCCGACGTTTTCGATCCCGACCGTTTCAAAGATCGCAAAGCCATCGACCGATACGCCTACCTGCCCTTTGGCGATGGCCCGCGTATCTGCATCGGCGCGTCCTTTGCGCAGCAAGAAGCGGTGATCATCCTTGCGACCTTGCTTTCGCGGTTTCGTTTCACACCTGTCGCCGGGAAAAGCCCTGAACCGGTTATGATCCTGACCCTACGCCCCGAAGGCGGAGTATGGTTAACCGCAACGCCTGCCTAGTCGCAAATCCGCCGCAAGTCGCCCCAGGCGTCCGCGTCGACAATAGCTGAGTATTCAGACTGCGCGCGCGCCGCATTTTGCGCTGCCGTGATGCGGTCATCGAATGATGGATGGCTCAGGAAATGGGCCATCAGTGGGTTCGCTTCGCCTTGGGTCTCGCGCAGGCGCTCGAACATGGCCCCCATCGCTTTCGGTGACACGCCCGCAGCCGCCATAAGTTTATGTCCGAACGCGTCTGCCTCTGTTTCGGCCTGCTGGGTATAGGTCGCGCTGATCAAACGCTCTGCCAGAAACAACACCACGGCACCGCCTGCGAAGTCACCGAACAAAAGCCCCAATACGCCGATCGATCCGGCGGACCGCAACGCATGGCGTGTCGGGTCACGACTGACAACGTGACCAATTTCATGCGCCAGCACAGCGGCGACCTCATCCGGGGACTGGGCTTGCTGGATCAGCCCGTCGAACAGCACGACAATCCCGCCGGGTAGCGCAAAAGCGTTCACCATCGGGTGGTCCAGGACCAGGACATTCAAATCCTGCACTGCCCCCTCGCCCGCGTTAAGCGCGGTGATCATGCTGGTGAGCGCCGCTTCGCCCGCCGAGGCGTCGCAAATGGCGAGGGGCTGCATGCCGGTTTCGTCCAAGGCCCTGCGAATCTGGCCCAATGTCGCCTCACCCAAGGCGGCCTCTCCTGCTGGTGGGATGAAATTCGCCAAACGGTCCGCCAGAAATGGCACCAGCACTGCAATCTGAAGCAGAACGGCCGCGACGGCTGCGATTGCCCAAGCGAACAAGCGGCCCCGCCCTCGGGCCGGCGCAGGACGCCGGGCGGCAGGAAGATGTCGTAGCAGCGTCTTATCCGCAACGACAAGCCGCGCCAGCGGATCTGTAACTGAGCGCAGGGTATAGTCTTTCCCACGCGCCTGATCGGGCACCAACCGAATATCGCCAAGCTGCCAGAAGATAATATCTTCGCTATCCAGTCCAATCTGCAGATTATCGTTCGCAATATGCAGGCTGACATCTTCGGCAACCGGATGATCACCATCAAAATATGCCGCCCCCATGCCGTTAAACCCGACGCTCATATCGCGGCTCCCAGGTCCAACGCCTCTGCAAACCCTTCGGCTTCGGCGAAGTCATCCCGCCCCGACTGGCTGATGCTTTGCAAACCGTCATACCGCGGAAGCGCACAGGTTTTGGCCATGTGACGCATTAACGGAAAGGTGACGAATGTGTTGTAGCAAACGTTCCACATCAAAAAGACCGAGAGGTAAAAACCCGCCAACACCACGATCGCCAAAGCCCGCGAGATCGGAAGCGTTTCAATGTCGATCCCCAAATCAAACCCCATAAAGGCGCTTGGTCCAATGACGACAAATGCCCCTAGCACTAGCAAAATCACCCCCAGAACGAGGACCGAATATGCGATAAAGCTGCCGAAAACGTAGATGAACGCGATACGCGGTGCGCTTAGCCTCGACGTTATGGCGATACCATTCGCTGTCTTGTGGTTTGCCATTATTCTTTTCGAAACAAAGCGATAGTGCGCTGCACCGTAGACCATGCCTAGCAGGCTCACGGGGAAAAGGAGCAACCACCAAGCGCCTCGCATAGAAAATGCTGCGCCCTGCCCGTCAGCTAGCGTTTCGAGCATCTGCGAGGCGAAGCCCGACGTGTCGAAAGTCTGGGACGCGGCAGATATGTACGCGTAGGCCACGCTAACAAGAAGCAGCAAGGTGAACAAAGCAAACGGAATCGCGGCACGATAGAGCATGCCCCAACGCCCCCCTTGATGCAGCTGTGCCGATCCGAAAAAGGTGCGGTCCGTCATGTATTTTTCAAGGTAGAAGGTCATACGTGGCCATAGCAGCCCTAGCGAGAAAATGGTGACCAACCAATGCAGCATAGCGCGCCAGACATACCCCCATGCGCCTTTATCAAGGCCAAACCGCACCCCGCGCCATCGCGTCCGTCCCAAAACGTACCGTCGCGCACGATATCGGGCATAGAACCAAAAAGGAACAACCCCGAATCCCGCTGCGAAGTACCCTAAGGTCGCGCTCGAAAACACCGAGAAGCTGACGAACATCAGAATCAGATTAATGATTCCGATGTAGAAGGTGAGGATCACAACGGCGATGAAGAAGCCCAATAGCTTTTCAATCGGATCGCCGACGTATTCCATCGGATGCCCGCCCGGCCGGATTGCAGACCAATACCATCGCCGCAAACGGGTCTTCATCCAGAACCGGTAAAACCCTAGCGTCATAATCGTGAGGAAACCGGTTTTGAACGCCAACCAAAAGAGCGCGCCGCGCCCCCCGACGAATTGAACCGACATCGCGGGTGCCGAACCACTGGGGTATGACAGTTCGGCGTCACTCACGTCGCTTGCGATCAACCGAAGCGGTTATCACGCGGGAACCCACGCGGTGCCATGCGCCCCGCTGTCGCGCGTTTGCCAGTCCATTCGGTCAGGTCAGCTTCGGTGCGTGTCCGTCCCGCGGGATCCTGCCAGCTTAGCCCGTTCTCGCGGCTAAACGTGATCGCATCAGACATGCCCCCGTCTTTGTACTTTTGCAGCCGCACACCTTTGCCGCGCCCCATTTCGGGAAGCTCGTCCAAGCCGAACACCAAGACTTTGCGATTTTCACCCACAACGGCAACGGCATCCGCATCACCAGTCACCGGCGCGCAAATCATTGCTTTCGCGTCGCCGCGCACGTTCAGCACCTGTTTACCGCTGCGTGTCTGCGCCAGAACGTCATCCTCCGGCACGATAAATCCATCCCCGGCCGAGGAAGCCACCAATAGCTTGCGCCCCGCCTTGTGGATCAAAATATCGACAATTTGAACTTCGTTGGGCAGATCCACCATCAACCGCAATGGCTCCCCCATGCCGCGCCCGCCGGGCAAGGTCGATGCAGACACCGTGTAAAAGCGCCCGTTCGACCCGAAGACCAGCAGCCTGTCTGTTGTCTCTGCATGGAAAATAAAGCGGGGTCCGTCCCCATCCTTGAACTTCAACTCGCGGTTCAGATCGATATGTCCCGTCATCGCACGGATCCAGCCCATCTGCGAACAGACAACTGTAATCGGTTCGCGGTCGATCATCGCCTCCAGCGGGACTTCCTCGATCACGCCGGCTTCGGAAAAGCTCGTTCTACGACGACCGATATTCTTACCGTCCAGCGACCAGTCCTTGCCGAACTGCTTTTTCGTCTCGCGCAGCTGGTCGATGATCGTATCCCATTGGGTACCTTCATTTTCCAACAGATCTTCGAGGCCCGAGCGCTCCTCCATCAAGGCGGATTGCTCGCGCAGCAACTCAATTTCTTCCAAGCGGCGCAACGACCGCAGGCGCATGTTCAAAATCGCGTCCGCTTGGACTTCGGATAGCGAGTTCTCAGCGGAGGGCGCTGGCGGTACATAGCTCGCCTCGTCCATCGCGCGCACGTGATCCTTACCCCAATCCTCGGCCATCAACGCCGATTTCGGGTCCTCGTCATAGCGAATGATATCGATCACGCGATCGAGGTTAAGAAACGCGACGATAAAACCTTCCAAGACCTCTAGTCGGTGGTCGATTTTCTCCATCCGGTGGGTCGAGCGCCGCTGAAGCACCTCGCGCCGATGATCAAGAAATGCGCGCAGCACTTCCTTCATCGAACATACTTTAGGCGTCACACCGTCGATCAAGACGTTCATGTTCAACGAGAATCGCACCTCAAGATCAGAGCTGCGATACAGCATCCCCATCAGGACCTCGGGATCAACGTTCTTGGAACGCGGCTCGATGATCAGACGAATATCGTCGGCCGATTCGTCGCGTACATCGCCCAGAATCGGAATTTTCTTGGTCTGAATAAGCTCTGCGATCTTTTCGATCAGCTTGGATTTCTGCACCTGATAGGGAATTTCAGTGATGACAATTTGCCAAGCACCGCGCCCCAGATCCTCTGTTTCCCACCGACAGCGCAGACGGAAACCGCCTTTACCCGTACGATAGGCATTCGCAATGTTTTCAGGGGGTTCAACGATAATACCGCCGGTCGGAAAATCAGGACCGGGAACGTATTTAAGCAAGGTATCGTCGCGGGCATCGGGCGTTTTGATCAGGTGAATACAGGCGTCTACCAGTTCCGAGATATTATGCGGCGGAATGTTGGTGGCCATGCCGACAGCAATGCCCGACGACCCGTTTGCCAGAAGGTTCGGGAACTGCGCGGGCAGAACGGCAGGCTCGGTCAGTGTGCCGTCGTAATTCTCTCTAAAATCGACAGCATTTTCATTCAGACCTTCCAGCATGGCCTCGGCCACGGCGGTCATCCGCGCTTCGGTATATCGGCTTGCAGCGGGGTTATCCCCGTCGATGTTGCCAAAGTTCCCCTGCCCGTCAACCAACGGATAACGCACGTTAAAATCTTGCGCGAGACGCGCCATCGCATCGTAAATCGCAGCGTCGCCGTGCGGGTGATAGTTCCCCATTACGTCGCCGGAAATTTTCGCAGACTTCCGGAATCCCCCGGTGCTGTTAAGCCTCAGTTCACGCATCGCGAATAGAATCCGACGGTGAACGGGCTTTAACCCGTCGCGCGCATCGGGCAGCGCGCGGTGCATAATAGTAGACAGCGCATAGGTCAGATACCGGTCGCCCAATGCACGGCGCAAAGGCTCTGACGAATTGCGAGAATCTGGATCGGCGGGGGTGGTTACATCTGACATCTTCATTGTTTAGCCAAGGCCGCGAGACGCGGCAAGCGACTGTTTGGCGCGCAGCGCCCCAGCACGGTGCGCGGTGTCTCTGTCATGCAACTTTGCAAACATATTGGAACGATTAGGCAGCATTTTATGTTATACTTGATAATACAGCCTTGGGGAGACCTGCTGCGGGTCTAGGCTGTCTGCTATTTCGAGGAATGTGTGATGAAGCGGTTTATTTTGTTGACCTTCGGGTTTCTTGGTTGGGCATTCTACGAGATGAGCGGCGGGGCCGATTTTCAACCCGCGAGTGCTCAGATGGCTACGAATGCAGACCAGATGCCGACACAAGAGAGTGGAATCACCGCCGAAACTTCAAACGAACCAGTCGATACCGCAAAGGTCATCCCGGCGGTCGCGACGGCTCCGGTTGATACGACCCCGCCAGGTTTTGAAAGCACCGCGCAAGCTGATGATGCCGAACGCGTTTCTGTCACCCTCACAACCGCATTGAATACTGCGGACACCGGTGCTGCGACTGACGTATCGTATGTGCCTGTTGCCCAGAATATCGCGGCGAACGGGGCGGACACACCCGCAATTATTCCCAGTCTGATCGTTCCGAACGACAGCGGTGCCGCGATCGTAGAGGCACGTGCTGAAACGAACCTGAGCAACGAGGCGGATATTCGTTCTGTATCCGGCAACCGTGTGAATGTCCGTGGTGGCCCTGGCACCGAGTTTCAGGTCGTGAGCAAGCTAGGTCGCGGCGATTCGGTCGAGATCATTCAGGATAACGGCGATGGATGGGTAAAGATGCGTCCCGTAGACGGCGGGCCAGAGGGCTGGATGGCCGATTTCCTGTTGTCGAACGGGTAAACTACTCAACAACTCCCGAGACAATTGTTAATGCAACAACGTACAATTTTAATTACCGGCTGCTCCTCCGGGATCGGCTACGCCGCTGCGCATGCATTGCGCGAACGCGGCTGGAGGGTTTTCGCTTCGTGCCGCCAAACGCGCGATTGCGAGAGGTTAGCCGCTGAAGGATTTGATGCGCCCCAGCTCGACTATACGGATGCCAGTAGCATCGCCACTGCGGTGGATCATGTACTTGAGCAAACCGGTGGCACGCTCGATGCCCTTTATAATAACGGTGCCCATGCGACACCCGGTGCCGTCGAAGACCTCCCCACAGATGCGCTGCGCGAGATATTCGAAAGCAATTTCTTCGGCTGGCATGAGCTTACGCGCAAGATCATCCCTGTGATGCGGGCACAGGGTCACGGGCGCATTATCCAATGTTCGTCCGTATTGGGTTTTGTCACAATGCCGTGGCGTGGCGCTTACAATTCTACGAAATTCGCGCTGGAAGGCTTAACGGACACGCTGCGCATTGAACTGCGCGACACCCCCATTCACGTGACCCTGATCGAGCCCGGGCCCATTACATCCAACATCCGCGCGAACTCTATCCCGCACTTCGAGCGTTGGATCGATTGGAAAAGCTCTGCCCGAAAGGCGCAATACGAAAGCGCGTTATTAGACAGGCTATACACTGCGAGAGGGCCCGACAGGTTCGAGCTTCCGCCACAAGCAGTCGTTGACAAGCTTATCCATGCGCTGGAGGCCGACCGCCCACGGCCGCGGTATTATGTCACGACGCCGACGCGTATCTCGGGCATTTTAAAGCGTATTTTACCAACACGTGCCCTAGACTGGGTGCTCTCTCGATAAATTCGGGTTGCGCTACTGCATGACCCCGCTACATCTTTCAGCAACACAAAGGATGCTTATGTTCGCTGATCCGTTATATATCCTGACCGTCGTTGCCGTGATTGCGGTGGTTATCGTATTGATTTTTGGGCTTGGGGGCTTCGCTGGTGGCGGAGAATTCAATAAGCGCAATTCAAATAAACTTATGCGCATGCGCATCATCGCACAGTTCATCGCTGTCGTTCTCATCGTCATATATGTGTACCTGCGAAAGGACGCTGGCTGATGGTTGTTCTTAATAAAATCTACACCCGGACCGGCGACAAAGGCGAAACCGCGTTGGGAAACGGGGACCGTGTGGCCAAACACGACCTGCGGGTCGAGGCATATGGCACATCCGACGAATTGAACTGTTTTGTTGGTGTCGCGCGGCTTGAGGCGAAAGGCGAAACCGACGCCGCACTGTCGCGTATCCAGAACGACCTGTTCGACCTGGGCGCTGACCTGTGCCGCCCCGATATGGAAGCGGATGCAGACGCCGAATACCCGCCTCTGCGCCTCGCGGCGGCGCAGGTCGACAGGCTTGAACGTGAGATCGACGTGATGAACGCTGATCTGTCCCCGCTGAGAAGCTTTATTCTACCCGGCGGCACCGCACTTGCCGCGCATTTGCACGTGTGCCGGACAGTTGCCCGCCGCGCCGAACGGCTTGCGGTGCATTTGGCTGACAGGGATTCTATTAATCCGGCCGCCGTCAAATATCTGAACCGGCTAAGCGATTGGTTTTTCGTCGCGGCGAGGGCTTCAAATAACGGCGGTAAGGACGATGTATTATGGGTGCCCGGGGCAAATCGCTAAGGCCGTCAGTCAGAAACGCCGCGTCGAAAGACAATAAATTACTATTTTTGACTGTTTTGCATTCGATTGCTTCGTTACACCGACGAAGAGTTCACATGATCGGGGCCGAACCGGCCCGGATCGTCAACTGAGGAGAGAGAACGCTCATGAAGGTACTGGTACCTGTAAAGCGCGTGATCGACTACAACGTGAAAGTACGCGTCAAAGCGGACGGCACGGGTGTTGATCTTGCCAACGTAAAGATGTCGATGAACCCGTTTGACGAGATTTCCGTCGAACAAGCGATCCGCATGAAAGAGGCCGGCCAGGTCGAAGAAGTTGTGGTCGTCTCTATCGGCGTAAAACAGGCGCAGGAAACACTGCGCACAGCGCTGGCAATGGGCGCCGACCGCGCGATTCTGATCGTGGCGGCCGACGATGTGCACAACGATATCGAGCCTTTGACCGTTGCCAAAATTCTGAAAGGCGTCGTCGAAGAAGAGAAGCCCGACCTTGTTCTTTGCGGTAAGCAGGCGATCGACAACGACATGAACGCCACTGGTCAGATGCTGTCCGCTCTGCTGGGTTGGTCGCAAGCGACCTTCGCCTCCAAAGTCGACATCGATGGCGACAGCGCAGTTGTGACACGTGAAGTCGACGGTGGTTTGCAGACTATTAAGGTTTCCATGCCTACAGTCGTGACTGTGGATCTGCGCCTGAACGAACCACGCTATGCGTCGCTACCCAACATCATGAAGGCAAAGAAAAAGCCTTTGGATGAAAAGACACCTGCCGATTATGGCGTCGAGGTTTCCAACCGTTTGGAAATCATCAAGACGGCTGAGCCAGCAGAACGTGCTGCGGGCATCAAGGTCGAGTCGGTCGATGAACTGGTTGCGAAACTTAAAGAAGCGGGGGCTGTGTAATGGCTGTTCTACTCCTTGCAGAAGTAACTGATGGCGAACTGGCACTTGACGCGACATCCAAAGCCGTTGCTGCGGCCAAGATGCTTGGCGATGTTACTGTTCTCTGCGCTGGTGGTTCCGCCGCTGCGGCGGGCGAAGCGGCGGCGAAAATCAACGGTGTTTCCAAAGTTCTGGTCGCCGAGGATGAGACCCTTGGCCACCGCCTCGCGGAATCCACGGCGGCGTTGATCGTATCGCTCGCCGGTGATTACGATCACATCACCGCGCCAGCGACCACAGACGCCAAAAACGTGATGCCACGTGTTGCTGCGTTGCTTGACGTCATGTTGCTGTCCGATGTGTCCGGTGTTGTCGACGCGGACACGTTCGAGCGTCCCATCTATGCGGGCAACGCGATCCAGACGGTCAAATCCTCGGATGCGAAAAAGGTTATCACCTTCCGCACCACGACGTTTGACGCCGCGGGCGACGGTGGCTCCGCCTCTGTAGAGACGGTATCCGCTGCGGCCGATCCCGGCCTGTCTTCCTGGGTTGAAGACCACGTTGCAGAAAGCGATCGCCCCGAGCTGACATCGGCTGGCGTGGTTGTTTCCGGCGGCCGTGGCGTTGGCTCCGAAGAAGACTTCGCCTTGATCGAAAAGCTGGCTGACAAGCTGGGTGCCGCTGTTGGCGCTTCGCGCGCTGCCGTTGATTCGGGCTATGCTCCGAACGACTGGCAAGTTGGTCAGACCGGTAAGGTTGTCGCGCCCGAGCTTTATGTGGCGGTTGGCATCTCCGGTGCGATCCAGCACTTGGCCGGCATGAAAGACAGCAAGATCATCGTCGCCATCAACAAAGACGAAGAAGCGCCGATCTTCCAGGTTGCGGACTATGGTCTGGTGGCCGATCTGTTCGAAGCCGTTCCCGAGCTGATCGAGAAACTGTAAGCCTTTAAGGTTTTCACGGATAAGGCCCGCAATCACCTGCGGGCCTTTTTCTATTTCAGGTGTTCAATCGTCTGCGCGACCGCCTTCGCAATCTCTTGATGTGCCCGAACGCCGGGGAGCTGTAACGCCCGCTCTTTTTCTATTGCAGGGAACACCATCCCCGCCGTCCCCTCGGACATGGCCGCGTGTGACGGTGTCACATATACCACTCCGGCCGCCAGCCGACTCACCTGAGAAACCATAGCTTTGGTCACGAACAGAGGCCCCGCACGAGCCTGCGCCCCCATGTCCCGCGTGGGCTTTTCGGGACCAAGGTGAAGCAGCACGCATGGTCCCGTCATCCGGCCAAGCAGCAGGGTCATCCGTGCGATCCAGGCCTGCTGAAGCTCACGCACCACCATCGCGAACCGAGTGGGCGAGACTTGTTTGAGCGCTTCCAATAGGTGGCGTGTGAAATGAAACTCCGCAAAATCAACCTCGGGGTAGATGGAGCAAAGCAGTTTCGACGGTGCGATAAATCTGTCGTTTCGACGCGGGTGTACTGAATAGTAGCGATTCGACATGTTGTGTGCGCCCAACACTTGCACCACGGTCACATGCGCCCCGGCGGCAATTTTCATGACTTCGGTATCATGTAGAAACACATCCAGACCCGCATTTTGTAACCCGAAATTGATGCAAGGCACCCCGCTAGACAGTTCTACCAACGCGGGGAACGGAGTTTCGACGTAGCGGCCAAACGTCTGGGTGCCGCCAACAAAAACCACATAGGGCGAGGAAGTTCCCCGAAGAGGTCCGCGAAACAGTAGCTTCGACGTGCCATAGCGACACAACGCGTAGTCCAACCGCCGCTTGCCATCATCCGTAGCGCCCATACCGTTCACCCTGTTCCACCGCTTTACGGACGCAGAATCGCCCTAAGTATTTTCGATTTCCTTAATGTTCGGATTTGAGAAAAGCTGTCGTGAATTCCGACCCTTGCGGCTGCTACCCCGCCCGCTTTATGCTGCGGCGAAACAAAAGGGGACAGCGCATGGATATCCAGACAATCGGCATCGTTGGCGCGGGCCAAATGGGCAACGGCATCGCCCATGTTATGGCTTTGGCGGGCTACGACGTGCTGTTGAATGATGTAAGCGCTGAAGCACTGCAAAAGGCGGTTGATACCATTACCGGCAACCTCGACCGTCAGGTTGGCCGCGGTAAGGTAACCGAAGCAGACCGTGACGCGACGCTCAAAAGAATCGTGACAACCCAAACACTTGCAGAACTGGGCCAAAGCGATCTGGTGATCGAGGCGGCGACTGAACGCGAGACCGTCAAGCAAGCGATTTTTGAAGATCTGATCCCCCACCTCAAACCGACCACAATCCTGACGTCGAACACGTCGTCGATTTCGATTACAAGGCTCGCCAGCCGAACCGATCGCCCTGAAAAGTTTATGGGGTTCCACTTCATGAACCCGGTGCCCGTGATGCAGCTGGTGGAGCTGATCCGCGGGATTGCGACGGACAAGGAAACTTTTGAGGCCTGCCGCGGCGTTGTTGATAAACTGGGCAAAACTGCGGCCTCTGCCGAAGACTTCCCAGCATTTATCGTAAATCGTATCTTGATGCCGATGATCAACGAGGCTGTCTATACACTCTATGAAGGTGTGGGCTCTGTCGAATCTATCGATAGTTCACTCAAGCTGGGGGCCAACCACCCGATGGGGCCGCTGGAGCTTGCAGATTTCATCGGTCTAGACACCTGCCTGGCGATTATGAACGTGTTGCATGACGGGCTGGCCGATACGAAATATCGTCCCTGCCCGCTCCTGACAAAATACGTCGAAGCGGGCTGGCTGGGGCGTAAATCTCAGCGGGGTTTCTATGACTACCGCGGCGATGTGCCTGTCCCCACGCGATAAATCTGCAGCAAGCAGCGGGAGCCAGCCCCCGCGCCCCCGGGATTTATCCCATTTGGAAGATAGCGTTAGTCTTTAAGCGCAAGTGTATGCGCCCGTAGCCACGCCATGAAACCGCGCGGGTCGTCCGCATGAGCGGCCATGTGCTCTGGCGAAAGCGGCGCGCCTACGATCGGGCCCTGCGGCTTGTCGCATGCGTGCACAATCTCGTGGAGCAGAAGCCCCTGCCGCAAGATGGGCGAGATTTTATTCGCAATTTGATAGGCTCTGCTATTTTGCCCTGGAAAGCGCATTGGAACCACTTGCGCGCCCGAGCGCCGGATCATTTTCGCGGTGAAAACATTCCACTCCGCCTCTATGGCAGGGCCGAACATGGTATCCGAAGCCGCTACGACCCCGGAGGGGAACAGCGCGACAACACCGCAATCCTTCAGATGCGCCATCGCTTTGGCGCGCATTTCGACACCTTTGCGCTGCGCATCAGGGTCATGGGGAAACGGCACGGGGATCATATAGCTGCCCGCGACCTCGTCGATAGAGGTCAACAAAGAGCGCGTCAGGATCCGATAATCAGGGCGTACCCGTCCGATCAGATCGGCGAAAATCATGCCATCGACCATCCCGTGCGGGTGGTTCGCGACAACGACCACTGGACCCGTTTTCGGAATGCGATCCAGCTGTTCCTGCGGGGTCGTCAGGTCGATCCCCATGGTATCGAGTGCCGCACGCCAGAAACCCTGCCCTGTGGGCGCGCCCTGTTTCTCGAACTGTCGGATCAGGCGCAGAACCTTGAGCTTGCCGGTGAAAAGTTCGATAGCGCTGATGATCCCCGATTTGACAGGATGATCAAACGTGGATGCATAGGACAGGCTGCGGCGGTCATACTTCGTGAAGGTCACCGGTTCGCCGCTGCCATCGTTCAGTAGGGGCGCAGGGCCGGTTGGCGCATTCTCCGTCATGTGGTTAACCCTTTACGCATCACAGTGACCACCGGCCGCATTGCAAACACCGCCGTTACTGGCCTTCGCCGAACTTGTCAGCCACCAAGGCTGTTAACGCATCGGCCAATGCGTCCTGATCCGGGCCAGAGGTCTGTACATCAATCGTACACCCTTTGGACGCCGCCAGCATCAGCAGCCCCATAATGCTGTCACCAGAGGCGGACATCCCGTCCTTGCTGACTTCGGCGCGCGCATCAAAAGCCTCGACGACCTCAACCAGCTTGGCGGAGGCGCGGGCATGCAGGCCTTTTTCGTTTACGATTTTCAATGAGACTTGGGTCATACAATAGGGGCCTTGCTATTCCGCACTAACATTCTGGCTATCAATATATTTTCTGCCGGCCGCCAGGGCCGCGCGCACCGCCTCGGGCACTTCCAGATCACGTGACTTTGCCAGCTTGATCAACATGGGAAGGTTTGCGCCGTAAAGGATCCGACGGTTTTCAGGACGGCATGCAAGCAAACTGAGGTTCGACGGAGACCCACCGAAAAGGTCTGTTACGACGACAACACCATTGCCCGTATCCACGGCATCGGCTGCCTCGCAGATTTCGCGCTGCTTTTCGGTACGATCATGGTCTGCATGGATCGCAATAGCGCGCACGCCGTTTTGCGACCCAACAACATGTTCGATCGCAGCCAAATATTCTTTGGCCAATCCACCGTGTGCAACAATCACAATACCAATCAACGCGATGTCTCTTCCCGTTTACTACGATCCAGTTCGCGGTGCCTGATGGACACCTGCCAGCCGTCGTTCGAAAGTTTGAACGCCAGATGTTCGGCCAAAGTTACGGAACGGTGTTGCCCCCCTGTGCAGCCAAACGCAAGAGAGATATGCGATTTACCTTCAGTCTTGCAGGCTGGCAGGATCAATTGACACAGAGAGTTTACCTGTGCGGCAAAGCTTTCGAACAGCGGGTCGGCATGCACGTAATCGGCGACCTCTTTCTGTGTGCCGTTCATACCACGCAGCGAGGGTTCCCAATAGGGATTGCGCAAAAACCGGCAGTCAAACACCATATCCGCACTGCGGGGCAAGCCGCGCTTATACGAGAAAGACTGTACGGATACGCTGAGGTGATGTTCCCCATCAAGCGCGAACCAGCGCTCCACTTCCGCACGCAACTGGTGCACATTCAGCTCGGACGTGTCGATCAGGACATCCGCCAGCGCCAGCACCGGTTCAAGCAGCTCTTTCTCGCGCACGATCCCCTCGACAGGTGTAGCGGTGGCCGCCATGGGGTGACGCCGGCGTGTTTCGGAGAAGCGCCGAAGCAGGACGTTGGTCGCACAATCCAAATATAGCAATTCAATATCTACATCGGGACGAGACCGCATGTCCGACATCAGTTCGATCACGCGATCGGTCGAAAAATCGCGGTTCCGCAAATCGACACCAAGAGCCATCGGACGCAGTTGACCCGGGGCTTCGAGCAAAGCGCGCAGCATCCGCATGGGAATATTGTCGATCGCTTCAAAGCCTGCATCCTCCAACACATTGAGCGTCGAAGATCGCCCTGCCCCCGCGGGGCCGGTCACCAGCACCATACGCCGGTTGGGTGTTACATCATCAGTCATCTGCTGTGTATTTCATCATCTTTGCCATCAAGTAAACAGAGGCAGCAAAATGAGGCCCGTCGCATCTTCTCAGGCATCGGATGTGGATGCCCATTACGTTCTGGTATGTGGTTTCGGGAAGACGGTCAGGCTCATCTTGGTCAAGGTCTACGATAAGAAAGATCGGTATCGCACTGCGATGTTTCAAGGTCAGCAAGCCGACGCCGCGCGCCTCGATCAACCCTTTGATAGCGGCGGGTGGGTGCGCGATAACTTGGGCATCCTGAACGATCAAATCCGTGCGGTCATCGGCAACCAGCTCGGCCCCCATCGCAATCATCTGCAGCGCCAGCGCGGACTTGCCTTTACCCGAGCCCCCCCTGATCATCACGCCACGCCCATCAATTGCGACGGTGGTGGCGTGGATCGTGCTTTTGGTCATGGCCGGTTCAGGTGGGCAGGCCGACTACAAAGCGCGCGCCAAGGGGATCAGAGGAGATATCGGCATCCGTGGGCCGGATATTTTCTGCCCAGATCACGCCGCCATGCGCTTCGACAATCTGCTTAGAGATCGCCAGCCCGAGGCCGGAGTTATTGCCAAAATGCTCTTCCGGGCGCTGCGAATAAAAACGCTTAAATATCTTCGACAGAGCTTGCTCTGGAATGCCGGGCCCCGTGTCTTCGACGACCACAAGAACGCGATTTTCACGTTTACGTGCCCAGACCCGAATGGCATCGCCGTCTTCGCAGAACGAGACGGCATTGCTGATCAGATTCACAAAAACCTGTGCCAGGCGTGCTTCCAACCCGTGCACGATGATCGGCTGTTCGGGCAGATCGGTGATAAAATCGATGCCACGTTTGCGCGCATCTTCGCCAAGATACTGACCCAGATTGCTGATCATCATCAGCAGATCAAACGGCTCTTCCTCTTCCTTGACCAATTCGCTGTCCAGACGGGACGCATTCGAAATATCACTCACCAAACGATCCAACCGGCGAACATCGTGGTCGATGACATCCAGCAGTTTTTCGCGCTGGTCCTCACGCTTGATCAGGCGCAGCGTGCCTACCGCAGAACGGAGCGAAGCAAGCGGGTTCTTGATCTCATGCGCGACATCGGCGGCAAACTGTTCGTTTCCGTCGATGCGGTTGTATAATGCGGAAACCATCCCGCGCAGTGCGCCCGACAAGCGCCCTATTTCATCAGGACGCGCCGTCAAATCAGGGATCCGAATGCGGCCCGGGTTCATCTTTCGCGCATCTTTATCACGCCCAAGCTCTGCCGCTGCAGCAAGATCGGACAACGGATTTGCGATGGTCGAGGCCAGCACGAGGCTCAATCCGATCGAAACCAGCGTCGCGATCACGAACATCTGGAGCACCCTCTCCCGTTCGCCGCGAACCAGTTTGTCAATTTCACCCGCGGCCGAGGTGACGGCGACAACCCCGACGGGCAATCCATTCTGCACAATCGGCGTAGCAACGGAGAAAAGCGTGCCACCAGTGCCGACAAGATCGTTCCGCACCTTGGTCCCGCCTACCAATGCACCCGAGACCAACGGCTGCAACTGTTCCGCTAACGGAGCAGGATCTGCCGTGGCGGCGTTTTCAAACGGTCGGGAGAGCAGCCCCCAAAGCCAGCTCAACCCATCGGAAATCAGCGCCGTGTCATCTTCGGCACCGACGTTATTTCGCGCGGCGGCACCCGCGTTCTGCGCAACAAGGCTTTCGGTAGAATCGAATACAAACACTTCGATCCCGCTGCGCAAATCAAGCCGGCCAAGGCTTGCATCCACATCCATCGCGTCGCTCAGGCTGTCAGGCGCACCCGCCGTTGCCAACTGCGCCTCAAAAACGTCAGCGATCAGTTCAGCTTCCGAAACCAGTGACGCACCACGCTGCACGGCCAGGCTATCGCGAGAAGAGTTAAGATAAAGAATACCGGCGGCCAAAACATTCAACGCAATCAAGTTAAATGTGATGATCTTACGCGTCAGCGGCGACGCACGCAGAGAGAATAGCCCCCGCCGCGCGCGTTTGCTGCGCAGTTCATCTGTCGCGGTTTTGTCCGGAGCGACCCAATCGTCGCCCAATACAACATCACCGTCCCGATAAGGTGTGGTCATGTCTCGCACAAAATTCCTTTCGACAATGGCCATGGCTCAGGTCACTCTTCGTTGTATCTGTAGCCGATGCCATAGAGTGTTTCGATCGCGGAAAACTCGTCATCCGCAGTCCGCATTTTTTTACGCAACCGTTTGATATGACTATCGATTGTACGGTCGTCGACGTAAACTTGATCATCATATGCCACGTCCATCAACTGGTCACGTGACTTCACAAACCCGGGGCGCTGTGCAAGCGCTTGCAGCAACAGGAATTCTGTCACCGTCAGGGATACGTCCTTACCCTTCCAGCTGACTGCATGGCGCAACGGATCCATGCGCAAATCACCACGTTCGATCACTTTGGTTTCTTCGGTGTCGCCGACCTCGTTGGTTTCCACGGCATCCTGGCGGCGCAACAGCGCACGGATACGTTCAACCAAAAGCCGCTGACTAAAGGGTTTTTTCACGTAGTCGTCAGCCCCCATCCGCAGGCCGAGCACCTCGTCAATCTCGTCATCTTTGGATGTCAGAAAGATCACGGGCATCGCGGTTTTCTGGCGAAGCCTTTGCAGCAAATCCATGCCATCCATGCGAGGCATCTTGATGTCCAACACCGCCATGTCGGGCAGCTTTTTGTTAAACGCATCCAACGCGGCTTGCCCGTCATTATATGTCTCGACTTCGAAACCTTCGGCTTCCAACGTCATTGAAACCGACGTCAGGATATTCCTGTCGTCATCCACCAATGCAATTTTAGACATTGCCTGTTCCTTTTATATGCTGCTCAACTGCCATAATATTTTTTCTTTCATTGATCATCAATTTACGCGGCCGAATCAATCGGAAACTGCGAATCGCTCCTCATCTTGGCCATAATCACGCCACAATTTGCCAATGAATGGCTAAATTGCCGCACATATGGGATGCAGACGCCACGTTACCCCATAGCACTTTACGTTCAATTAACGACAGTTTCCGCAAACAGTTACATGGTGGCGCTAACTGCGACTAACCTACCTGTTCATACTGTAAATCAACGTGCTAAGAGGCGGACACGACCCCTTGGGTCGAGCCATTAGTGCAAGAATTGGCACCTTTTCTCGGTGCAGCTACAGGAGACATCACATGACGTTAGGCCGCGTAAATCCGCAATTCCGCCTCGAAGACCAAGGCATAAGCGGGCTTGGTGATGTCTATTACAACATGATCGAACCCGCGTTGGTCGAAGCCGCGCTGAAACGGGAAGAGGGCACGTTGGGCAAGGGCGGCGCGTTTCTTGTGACGACGGGCAAATTCACCGGACGCTCCCCCAAGGATAAACATGTCGTAAAAACCGACAGCGTTGCGGATAAAATCTGGTGGGAAAACAACGCCGAGATGTCGCCTGAAGGCTTTGATGCGCTTCACAAGGACATGTTGGCGCATATGCAGGGGCGTGATTACTTCGTCCAGGATCTGGTCGGTGGGGCCGATCCGAAACACGCGATCAACGTGCGTATGGTGACCGAGCTGGCTTGGCACGGTCTGTTCATTCGCCACATGCTGCGCCGCCCCGAGCGCGACGCGCTGGATGATTTCATCGCGGACTTCACCGTGATCAACTGCCCGAGCTTTTCGGCTGATCCAACCAAACACGATTGCCGCTCGGAAACCGTCATTGCGATGAACTTCGACAAAAAGATGATCTTGATCGGCGGCACAGAATACGCAGGTGAGAACAAGAAATCTGTATTTACCCTGCTGAACTACCTGTTGCCGGAAAAAGGGATCATGCCGATGCACTGCTCGGCCAACCATGCTACCGGCAATCCCGTTGATACCGCTGTATTCTTCGGTCTGTCAGGCACAGGAAAGACCACGCTATCCGCCGATCCGGGCCGTACATTGATTGGTGACGATGAACACGGCTGGTCGGATAACGGGACCTTTAATTTCGAAGGTGGCTGCTACGCCAAGACGATCAACCTCAGCCGAGAGGCAGAGCCCGAGATTTACGCCACCACCGAAAAATTTGGTACCGTGATCGAGAACATGATCTTTGATGAAGACACCAAAGAGCTTGATTTCGACGATGACAGCCTCACCGCTAACATGCGTTGCGCTTATCCGCTTCACTACATTTCTAACGCCTCGGCGAAAGCGACGGGTGGGCACCCCAAGAATATCATCATGCTAACCTGTGATGCGTTCGGTGTTCTTCCCCCTATCGCGCGCTTGACCCCGGCGCAGGCCATGTACCACTTCCTGTCTGGCTTCACCTCCAAGGTTGCCGGTACCGAACGTGGCGTGACTGAACCCGAGCCTACATTCTCGACCTGCTTTGGTGCGCCCTTCATGCCGCGTCGCCCCGAAGTCTACGGGAACCTTCTCCGCGAGAAAATCGCGACGCATGGCGCAACCTGCTGGCTGGTAAACACCGGCTGGACTGGGGGCGCTTATGGCACAGGCAGCCGCATGCCGATCAAAGCAACGCGCGCGCTGCTGACCGCAGCATTGGAAGGGGCGCTCGCGGGCGTAGAGTACCGCAAAGATCCAAACTTCGGCTTTGATGTTCCCGTGGCGGTTACGGGTGTTGCTGACATCCTGCTGGATCCACGCCGGACATGGGACAACCCTGAATCCTACGATCGTCAGGCTGACAAGCTGGTCAAGATGTTTGCAGAAAACTTCGAACAATACCTCCCTTATATTGATGACGACGTGAAAGCGGCCGCCATCGGCTAAAGCTTAACAGAGCCGCGCCAATGCGCGGCTCTTTTTCCATGCGCAGACTATGCCGCTTTCGACGCTCGGCCCGAGAGCGGCATATCCAGAATAAAGCGCAAATCATCGCGCCCCATATAGGCCATGAACCCCTCGACCGGCGCATCCATTCCGTTGATGAACCAGCGCAATGTGCCTGGCTCCGTATGCATATAGCCGTGCCGCGCTGGAAAGCCCTTATACACGACCGAGTTGGTCATAAACGCGATGACATGGTCAGGATCCCAATGCTGCATCGCCTGCCAGAATGCATAGCGCCCCAGCACAGAAGATAGACCTGCGTTTCTGAACTCTCGCGGCGTTGTGCCCACCCAGAACTCCCCATGATAGCACACGTCGCCAGCGATGCGCTGCGCACCCGGCCCCGCCCGATACCGTGATCGAAGAAAATCGATGTCAACGCCGGGCGGCGGAAACTCGACAAATGACCGACGAAGATATTCGGCTAGCTTGGCTCCTTTCAAATCAAGCATACGCATTGCCTGCGTATGCATAACATCGCCTTTGGCATTTCGGCCGACAATCCAAAAGGCATTGGTTTCGTTCAGGTCGTGCGTTTCAGGGTCAAACGGCAGCCCTAGCAAGTGATCCGGACGCGCGTCCTGCAATATCGTCTTATACTCAGCAAAATCATAACCGACCGTTAATGTAATCCCGGCCTCATGCAAAAGTGCGGAACTGCTGGCGATAAACCGTTCGCCGTCTTGAAAACTCAACAACGTCATACTGAACTCTCCTTTGATGCAAGCTGATCAAAGGGTAGCTTATTTATCGGGAATTTTCTTCGATTTTTAGGTAACCGGCTAGAAGCCGACGATTGCATCCTCGGGCATGCCAACCATCGCGTCTTGATCCAACCCTGAGATGGTGACGTGACGTGATCTATCTACCGCAGATATCAATGCAAAGCTTCCGTCAGGGAAACGGCTCGCCATCAAAAGTCGTTTATAGGCCAATGGGATAAGCTCGCCGCCTGCCGTGTTCCTCGGCATTTGCGTCACAACCTCGTCAAGGCGGACCCCGCCATTCGCCTGAACCTCCCGAAAGGGGAAATCCAGCATCGCCTCAAACTCGGGACCGCCCGGAAAATTGCCGAGAGGGCGGCCAATACTGCTGCGCGCATTCTCCCAACCCCACCAACTTGTGTAAAATGATTCTTGTCCGACTTCGATACAGATCCAACCACTGGGTGAGTCGCGATACACTAGGACATAGGGGCGAATTTGTTGAAAATTCTCATGTTCCAACCGGCCCTCGCTCTGCACCCAGGCCGAGAATGCCTCCTTGATCATTTCAGATTCACCGTCCCAAATCTGGGTAAGTGGCCGTTGCTGCTGATAAAAATTCCATCCGTTGGGTGTTTCGTGGGACAGCCGTAAAAGCCCACCCGTGCTCCGCGTGTTGCCCTTGATCCAGACTTTGCCCCGCGCGAGAAACTCACGCGCTTCTGGCAAAGCTTCTTCACCACGCTGTGTTAATTTGTACCGGCGCTCATCAACCTCAAACATAGGAGCCCCCAAGAACTCCTCAATTTGGGCAATATGGCGCCGAACCGTCTGCCGCGTACTTCCCAACAAGCGCACAGCTTGACTAAGGTTCAACGTATCCGCGAGGACGGTAAAAGATCTAACCATTTCATATAGTAACGGAGGAATTCGGTCCGCGTCAAAATCAACTGGCTTTGGGCTGTCGACAGTGTTCATTCGTCACCAATGGTAAATTAATCATACATTAAGGCATTATTCATAATACACCCTTGGCCACTTTGTAACCACAAATTGAATAAATCTATCCAATTGAACGGAAAGAGTGATTTGGGGATGACTAATTCAACAACAACCGGAGGTAATTCATATGTCGCATCCAGTGGACATCCACGTCGGCAAAAAACTTAAACAGATCCGTACGCTGCGTCGGCTTTCCCAAACTGATGTGGCCAAGCGGTTAAACCTGTCGTTCCAGCAAATCCAGAAATACGAAATCGGGTCAAACCGGGTCGCGGCAAGCCGCCTGTTTGAACTGTCCCAGATTTTAGACGTAACGCCCGCGTATTTCTTTGAAGGTCTGCATGACAACACGAATGATGCGCCCAAAGCCGACCCGAGCATCGAGATTGTCAGCGCCTTGGCCGCAATAAACGATGACGCGCTCAAAACGCGTATTGTGACGTTTATCGAAGATGTGTCTGGGCTGACGGTCGCGCGTCAGGGCTAAGCCTTAACCAAACACGCCTCGGCGCACCAAGTTTGCGCCTGCAATCAATAGGATGACCAGCGTCGCTTTCTTAAAGGACGCTTGGTCAATCTTATCCATGACTTTGCTGCCAAGCCACATACCGGTGAGCGACGGCAAGATCATGACGGCAGAAAAGGGCACGGTTTCAGCGCGCAGCACGCCAGATCCGAAGTGTGAAAACAACAATAGCACCGCGCCGAGTCCGTAGATGACACCCTGAACCCGCATTTGGTCGTTCTTGGGCGTGCCCAATGCGGTCAGGTAGGCGACGGTAGGCGGCCCCCAAACGGCCGATACGCCACCGACCGCCCCAGCGAAGGCACCTATAAATGCTTCTAGTTTTGTAGATCGGTGCGACAGGGTGAAGCTACGCCCCGTGACCTGCCACAGCGCGAACAATGTGATCGGAACACCAATCACCAGCAGCATCGTATCGGCGGCGAGAAAACGCACGGTCTGCGCTGACAAGCCAAGCGCTATGCCGCCCGCGATCAGAAAAACCTTAAAAATTTTGATGGAGTCCCAAGCCGCGGCCACCCCCTGCCTTAGTGCCTGAAACATATTGGTAATTACAGTCGGGAAGATCAGCCCGGCAAGGGCAAGCTCAGGCGGCAAGAACATCGTCAGCCCTGAGATTAGCACCAGCGGCATCGCGAAGCCCACGACGCCCTTAATGAATCCCGCCACAAGGCCAATTCCAAAGGCGAACGCCCATTCTGACGGCGTCAATAAACTGAAAAACATGTCCATACCGCACGTCATACCAAGATTGCGGCGGAGCGCACGCGAAATCCTCAGCGTAATTTTAAACCAAATTGACGCAGCAAAACGTATCTTTATTGTGCTGCACCTGCGAAAAGGGTATGCCGTGCTTAACCAAACAAGGGAGCTTACAGATGGCACATGATGGACAAGACGTGATTTCTGGCGCGGACATCGTGATCGATGACCTGCTCGCAACCACCAGATCAACGCTGGCCCCGGTAGACCGCCTTTTAGAAGCCGCTAAATCCGCGGTTCGTGCGACCGTTTCTCAAGACGGGAAAGTGTCGAATACACTGGTCGAAGAAAACCAAACCGCCGCGCATGGTCTTGCGTGGCTTGCAACCTACGCCCAATCGCTTCACCAGATGCAGCTATGGGCAGAGAAGCTCGACGCAGATGGCACGTTTTCAGAAACAGAACAGCTGATCCATCAAATCGCATTCGGCGAATACCTGTGCCAGATTTCCGGCGGCATTCAGATGAACCAAGGGGAAATTCTGCGCCTGCACGATCTTGGTGTCTCTACCACAGATCAAAACGCGTTTTCCAATGCCGGCATCACGACACTGCAGCAACGAGGCAATTCGCAGGCTGCACGCACGCGTCTTGTCGAACTCATGCAAGAGCAAAGCGCCAACATCACTGTCGGGCGGTCCGGCCTTGACGAAGAGCTGGAGATGATCCGCGAACAGTTCCGTCGTTACGCTGTTGAAAAAGTTGAACCATTTGCCCACGAATGGCACCTGAAGGACGAGCTGATCCCGATTGAAGTCATCAATGAATTGGCAGAAATGGGCGTTTTCGGCCTGACGATCCCAGAAGAATTTGGTGGCTTTGGGCTGTCCAAAGCCTCTATGTGCGTCGTCTCGGAAGAGCTCTCGCGCGGCTATATCGGCGTGGGCTCGCTCGGCACGCGGTCTGAAATCGCGGCCGAACTGATCATCGCAGGCGGGACGGACGCCCAAAAAGAAAAATGGCTCCCGCGGATCGCAAGCGCCGAGACCTTGCCCACAGCCGTCTTCACGGAACCGAACACCGGCTCTGACCTTGGTTCTTTGCGCACGCGCGCGGTGAAAGATGGCGACGATTATAAGATAACTGGCAATAAAACCTGGATCACGCACGCGGCCCGGACCCATGTGATGACGCTGCTGGCGCGCACGGATCCGCAGACGTCGAACTACAAGGGCCTGTCGATGTTCTTGGCCGAGAAAACGCCGGGCGACGACGCGAACCCTTTTCCTTCCGAAGGCATGACCGGCGGCGAGATCGAAGTGCTCGGCTATCGCGGCATGAAGGAATACGAGCTCGGTTTCGACGGATTCCACGTCAAAGGTGAAAACCTGTTGGGCGGCGAAGAGGGCAAAGGTTTCAAACAGTTGATGGAAACCTTTGAAAGCGCGCGCATCCAGACAGCCGCGCGTGCCATCGGGGTCGCGCAATCCGCGCTCGACATTTCGATGCAATACGCGATTGATCGCAAGCAGTTCGGCAAGTCTCTCATCAACTTCCCTCGCGTGTCGTCCAAACTGGCGATGATGGCGGTCGAAATCATGGTCGCCCGCCAGCTCACCTATTTCTCGGCGTTTGAAAAAGACGAAGGCCGGCGCTGTGATGTCGAAGCGGGCATGGCCAAACTGCTCGGCGCACGGGTCGCTTGGGCCGCAGCTGACAATGGCTTGCAGATCCATGGCGGCAACGGTTTTGCACTCGAATACAAAATCAGCCGTGTCCTATGTGACGCACGTATCCTCAACATTTTCGAAGGCGCGGCAGAGATTCAGGCGCAGGTCATCTCGCGCCGTTTGCTCGGATGAAGTTCGGGCAGCCTGACGCGTGAAATCGTCGGGCTGCCTATCCGGCCCCCATGATCAAGCTGACCTCCCTCTTTCTGGCCATAGCCCTGACAACCCAGTGCAGTCGGGACGAAACTCTGCGGGCGTATGGGGCCGCCGATCGCCAATGGCGCTTGCAAGAACTAAACGGGGTCCCGTTCTCAGCAAACACACAGATGTCCTTTCCAGAAAAAGAACAGGTTACCGTTCAAGGCCCCTGCAATCGGATGTCCGGCACGAACAAGCTGCCCTACCCCTGGTTTTCTTTCACGCTCATATCCTCCACCAAAAAGGCATGTCCTGATCTCGGCCAAGAAAACATTGTTATCGACGCGCTCAACAACGCCACCCTCGTCGAGATTCTGAATGACGTCATGATCCTGTCTAACACCGAGAACCTTAATATGGTGTTTCGCGCCGTCGACTAAATGCCTCGACGTAGCGCGCGCGCGCCTCGGGTAGGGGCTTGTCCCCTAGATCGCGCGCCAAATGCCGCTCTAGGAAATATCCCGTGGTTTTGAACGCCAGCGCAATATCCGCATCGCTCGCATCCCCTTCCCCCCGTAAAACGGGCGACAATGGCAGCATTTTATCAACCCACTCCCCCGCCCCTTCTCGGGTCACAGCACGCCCCGTTTTCGGAGATACAAAGACCAGCCCGCTGGTCCGTCCGGTCACCGCACAGGCGCTCAGATCAAGCCCATAGCCAAGCTCGTCTAACAGGCTGATTTCCCATTGAAGATAGGCCAACGGCCACAGGTCCCCCTGCCCCAATAGATCCAGAAGCGCTTCAGTTCGACGATATAATGGCGCATGCGCTTCGCGTTCGGGCAATGCAAAGGCAAGCAGCCCCGTCACCGCATTCAACCCCGCAAGGCTCAGCCGATCATGCATTGCCAATGCGGCGCGGCTGCGGACGGGCTCTACAGTAAACGCGCCGATATGATCCTCAAGCCGTGCGCGCCATGCAATGTCTAACTGTGCGCCCGGTTGGAGAATTGGGGCAATCTTGCGACTGGTACCGCCGCGCACGATTCCGGCGTGGCGGCCGCGCTCGGGGGTGAACACCTCGATGATGGCCGATGTCTCACCATGGCGGCGCGCGCTGAGCAAAATGCCTTGATCGCGCCATTCCATCAGCTCAGCCCGTCCTCATGCAGCAGATGCCGACCTTGCCTGTCTTCTACCTCGATCACCCATAGGTCTGGATCAAAGCTGCGCTGTCGGCTGATCGACGCATCAACCTCCGGCTCCTGTCCGCTTGTCATTTCGACCCAGGTCCGCTCACCACTGATTAAATCGAAACTTTTCTGAAAAAGCTGTGCATTTCCATCAAGAGTTGCGAGCTTCACCAGAACAGCGCCGCCAGTGTCATCCCCATGCGCGACCACGAACGCTGGAATATCATACACCCGCAGCCGCGCCAGATAGGCATCGACCCAGAACCGCGCGGTCAGCCGGGCCATGACAGCCCCGTCGTTCCAAATGGTGTAAAATCCTCCCCGAAGGGTCGGGCCGCACCAGATCTAGACATTGCCGTCTTTGAACTCCAACCCCATCTCGGAGTAGCGCTCCGCCTCGTCCAGCCAGTTCGGGCGCACTTTGACCTGCAAAAACAGATGCACTTTCCGCCCCAGAAACTCTTCAAGCTCCTCGCGAGAGGCTTTGCTGACCGCCTTGATCGTCTCGCCCTTGCTGCCAAGCACGATCCCCTTGTGACCGTCGCGCACCACGTAGATCAATTGATCCACCCGCGCAGAGCCGTCTTTATGCTCTTCCCAGTTCTCCGTCTCGACCGTCAGCTGATAGGGCAGCTCCTGATGCAGACGCAGGGTCAGTTTCTCGCGGGTCATTTCGGCCGCGATCATGCGCATGGGCAGATCGGCGATCTGGTCTTCGGGATAGAGCCACGGCCCCTCGGGCAATTCGCCTGCCAGCCATTGGCGCAACGTATCCACACCATGCCCCCGCTCGGCCGAGATCATGAATGTTTCGGCAAAATCATAGCGGTCGTTCATCTCTTTGCTCAGCCCCAACAGGACCGGTGCCTCGACACGGTCGATCTTGTTGATCGCAAGCGCGACCTTGCGCCCCTGACCGATGTCAGCGAGGCCTTCCAGGATACGTTCGACCCCTTCGGTGATCCCGCGGTTGGCCTCGATCAGCAGAATGACAATATCCGCATCGGCAGCGCCCCCCCAAGCCGCGGCGACCATGGCGCGGTCCAGACGGCGACGGGGCTGGAACAGACCGGGCGTATCCACGAACACAAGCTGGCTTTCCCCTTCCATCGCGACCCCACGAATACGGGCGCGTGTGGTCTGCACCTTATGGGTCACGATCGACACTTTCGCGCCGACCATGCGGTTCAGCAACGTCGATTTGCCCGCGTTGGGCTCGCCGATCAGGGCGATAAATCCGGCGCGCGTGGTCATGAGGGTCTCTCCAATTGGGCCAAGAGCGTCTTGGCAGCGGCCTGTTCGGCCTGACGTTTCGATGGGGCGGACGCGACGGCGCTGGCCCCGTTTTCAATCCGGGCGGTGATGGTAAACACCGGGGCGTGGTCTGGCCCCTGCCGGTCGGTCTGAACATAGGCGGGGGGCGGCAAGCCGCGCGCTTGCGCCCATTCTTGCAGCGCGGTCTTGGCGTCGCGGGCGTCTTGCTTGACCTGCATCACGCGGTCACCCCACAATCGCAGGATCAACGCTTTGGCCTCGTCAAATCCGCCATCCAGATAGACAGCCGCGATGATAGCCTCGATCGCGTCCCCCAACAACGCCTGCTTGCGGCGGCCGCCAGACAACATCTCTGACCGGCCAAGCTTCAGCACAGCGCCCATGTCGATCTCGCGCGCGACCTCGGCGCAGGCTTCCTTGCGCACCAAAGCGTTGAACCGCGGGGCCAGCTGCCCTTCGGTTGCGGCCGGATCAAGTTTCAGCAGCGCTTCGGCCATCACCAGCCCCAGAACGCGATCCCCCAGAAACTCGAGCCGCTGGTTGTCGTCACGATTGGCCGACGACATAGAGGCATGGGTCACCGCGCGGTTCAACAGCTCCGGCTTGGCAAAGTGGTACCCGATGCGGCCTTCAAAGGCCCGGAGATCAGCATTCAACTTCACTTGATCGCCTTAAAGAAACGATCGCTGCGCCATGTCCAGAAGAACAACATCGACCGACCGGCCGAGCTGAACATGATCCGGTCAGCGCGACCGATCAGGTTTTCGTACGGCACGAAACCGACGCCACCGGCCTGCTGTGCCAGACGGCTATCGGCAGAGTTGTCGCGGTTGTCACCCATGAAAAAGTAATGCCCTTCTGGCACCGTGTAGACACCGGTATTATCCGACGCCTGATTGCCAATGTTCAGGATCGCATGTTCGACCCCGTTAGGGAGCACTTCGATCTGACGGGATTTTTCACATACACCACCGGCACCGACGGCACCGTTCTCGCAACGCGGACGCATGCCCTGCGGGCCCTGACGGTCCATCACCTCTTCGAAGACACCATCGTCACGCAGTTCGACCGCCGTGCCATTGATGCTGACCACACCGTCGGTGATCTGAACCTTGTCACCCGGCAAGCCGATCAGACGCTTGATGTAATCGCGACCAGACACGGGATGACGGAAAACCACCACATCGCCCCGCTCGGGCTCTGACCCGAACAAACGCGTGTTGTCGCCATCAAACACACCGCAGACGTCTTTCGCGTCGACCTCAATGCCGAACCGCGGCATCATCACGCTGGGACAGGAGGCGTAGGAATAGCCATAGGCCATTTTGTTTACGAACAGGAAATCCCCGATCAACAACGTCTCTTTCATCGACCCCGAAGGGATCCAGAAAGGCTGGAAAAACAGGGTCCGAAAGACCCCTGCGATCAACAGCGCATAGACGATTGTTTTGATGGTTTCGACAAAGGCGTTGCCGGTTTTCTCTTTGGCGGCCATTTTGGCGCTCCTGTTCATGCGTTCGAGCGTTACATGCGGGTGCCATTGACGCAAGTCAAGCAACCCTGCCCCCGATCCATCGACCGAATGGGCCATGATCTGCCGTTAGGTCTGAATACCTGCCTTGGGGCGGGCTTCGATGACGACAAAGGCCTGCGCCCAAGGGTGGTCATCTGTCAGCGTGACGTGAATGATCGCCTCGTGGCCGTCGGGTGTCATCTTGGCCAAACGCTCCGCCGCCCAGCCGGTGACCTCCATCACGGGCTGGCCGGTGCGCAGGTTGCTCACCGCCATATCGCGCCAAGAAATCCCCATGCGCAGACCGGTGCCAAGCGCCTTTGAACATGCCTCTTTCGCGGCCCAGCGTTTGGCGTAGGTGCCCGCGACATCACGGCGACGTTCGGCCTTTAGCTGTTCGACCTCGGTGAACACGCGATTGCGGAAACGGTCGCCAAAGCGGTCCAGCGTGCCTTGAATCCGTTCGATATTCGCGAGGTCGGTGCCGATTCCCAAAATCATGCCGCGCCCTCAGCCCTTGCGGGCGTCATCCATCAGGCGGCGCATCTCGGCGATGGCGGGGCCGAGGCCCAGAAAGATCGCCTCGCCAATAAGGAAATGCCCGATGTTCAGCTCTTGCACCTCAGGGAAAGCTGCGACGGGGCTGACGGTATCATAGGTCAAGCCGTGGCCCGCGTGCACTTCAAGCCCCAGATCATGGGCGAATTTTGACATCTCCTCGAGCTTTTGCAGCTCCTTTTGCGCTTCCTCCCAATGCCCTTCGGCATAGGCGTCGCAATAGGCACCGGTGTGCAGTTCGATCACCTCTGCCCCGATGCGGTTCGCCGCCTCGATCTGGCGCTGATCGGCGGCGATGAAGATGCTGACGCGGCTGCCCGCTTCGCGCAGAGGAGCAATAAAATGCGCCAGCCGGTTTTCCTCGCGTGCGACTTCAAGCCCGCCTTCGGTTGTCCGCTCTTCGCGTTTTTCCGGCACGATGCAGACGGCATGGGGTTTGTGGCGCAGGGCGATGGCCTGCATCTCTTCCGTGGCGGCCATCTCGAAGTTGAGCGGCACGTTCAACACCTCTTGCAGCCCTTCGATATCCGCATCGGTGATGTGGCGGCGATCCTCACGCAGGTGCGCGGTGATCCCATCAGCGCCTGCCTCTTGCGCGGCGCGGGCTGCGCGCAGCGGGTCCGGATAGGCACCGCCGCGCGCATTCCGCACAGTCGCCACGTGGTCAATATTTACGCCCAGCCGAAGCTTACCTTGTGCCGCCATGGTCTTTCCCTTCCAGAGCCGCCTGCTCTGCCTTGCGTTTCGCCTCTGCCTTGGCCGAGGCTTTCTTTTTCAACAAATCGAACTTGGCCTTGATCGCGCCCTTGCGCCGCTTTTGATAGGCCCGCAGCAAGGGCACGGCCAGATAATAGGCGATCGTGGCGCAGATCATGCCGGGCACGATCCCCCCGATCAGATACGGATAGAACACCTGATGCCAGAAGACCTCAAGCCCCGACCAATCCATGTCACGGCTGGTAAAGATCGCCACAAAGTTGGCCAACAAGTCGTGACCGGCGTCAAAGAATTTGCCCCCGAAGGACCGATGCTCCCCCGTCTGCATGTGGGAACCGAGAATCCAGTGTCCCATGGACAGCGATGACAACCCGATCGGGACATAGGTCAGCGGGTTGCCAAAAAACGTCCCCATCAATGCGGCCAGCAGATTGCCCCGCATGACACGCGATACCAGCGCCGCCACGATAAAATGCATACCGTAGAAGGGCGTAAACGTGGTAAAAACACCGGCCCAGATGCCACGCGCAATGCGTTCGGGCGTATCGGGCAAGCGGCGCATCCGGTGTTTGACATAGTGAAACGCCCGCGTCCAACCACCCCGAGGCCACATGAATTCAGCCATCGCGCGCACTGTCGGCTTTGGATCGCGGCGTTTGAAAATCAACAGTTCGTCCTTGGGTCAGTGCAGTCCGGGCGGATCATGCGTCTTTGGTACCTGCCTTGAACAAGTCGGGGTTCCGGTATCGGCTGATCTCGGCCACCTCGCTTTCGGCCTCCAACATCGGGATCAAAGAATGCAGATGCGCAATGTCTCGCAGTTCTACGTAGATCAACAACCGGTAAAAGTCAGGCTTGCGGTCCAAAAATTCCAGATCGGCGATATTGGCAGAGGATTGGCCGATCAGCGTACAAATCCGCCCCAGCACGCCCGCCCCATTGCCGATGGTCAAATCCAGTGTCGCCCCATAGATCGCGGGATGTGGCCCGTCGTGCCAACGCAGGTCCAGCCAGCGTTCGGGCTGGTCCTCGTAATGCGACAGACGCTCGCAATCGATGGTGTGGATTTTGACGCCCTGCCCGCGGAACGTGATGCCGACAATGCGTTCCCCCGGCAGCGCCTGACAACAAGGCGACCGGTCAAAGGATTGCCCCGCTTCCAGCCCCACCACCGCGCGCTTGCGGTCGACATGTTCGCCGGGTTTGGGGCGCAGGTTGGGATAGACGGCCTGCACCACCTCTTGGCCCGTCAGTTCGGCAGAGCCAAGTTGCGCCAAAAGCTCCTCCGCGCTGGAGAGGCGCAGGTTGCGCGCCGCGGTGCGCAGCACTTTCTCCGTCGCCGATTTATTCATCTGCTCGAAGGCAGAGCGGGCAAGTTCGCGCCCGAGGCTGACAAAGCGCGCGCGATCCAGTTCACGCAGCGACCGACGGATCGCCGTCTTGGCCTTGCCCGTCGTTGCGATATCCAGCCATGTCGCCTGCGGTGTCTGACCTTGGGCGGTAATGATCTCGATCGACTGGCCGTTTTTCACCCGCGTCCACAAAGGCACGCGCATCCCGTCGATCTTGGCGCCGACGCAGGCAGACCCGATTCGCGTGTGGATCGCATAGGCGAAATCAATCGGCGTCGCCCCACGCGGCAGCTTGACCACCTCGCCTTTGGGGGTAAAGCAGAACACCTGATCGGCGTACATCTCAAGCTTGACCGCTTCGAGGAAATCCTGGTGATCCTCCTCGGAATCGAGCTGCTCTGTCAGTTGCGCGACCCATTTGACCGGATCAACAGCAAAGGGGTTTCGCGACCGCACGCCGTCACGATAGGACCAATGCGCCGCCACACCGGATTCAGCGACATCATGCATCTGCCGCGTTCTGATCTGCACCTCGACCCGCTTCCCGTCACGGCCAGAGACGGTGGTATGGATCGACCGGTAACCGTTCGTCTTAGGCTGGCTGATATAATCCTTGAACCGGCCCGGCACGGCCCGCCAGCGCCGATGGATGGTGCCAAGCGCGCGATAACATTCATCCTCCGAGGTGGTGATAACGCGGAAACCGTAAATATCCGATAAACGGGAAAAGGATTGCTGCTTTTCCTGCATCTTGCGCCAGATCGAATACGGTTTTTTCGCCCGCCCAAAGACTTCGGCCTCGATCCCGGCTTTCTCAAGCTCGTGCCGCATGTCGCCGGTGATTCGCTGGATAACATCGCCGGTTTCACGCTGGAGGGTGATAAAGCGCCGGATGATCGACTGCCGCCCCTCAGGATTAAGCACGCGAAAGGCCAGATCCTCAAGCTCTTCGCGCATCCATTGCATCCCCATACGCCCCGCAAGAGGCGCATAGATATCCATTGTTTCACGAGCTTTCTGGATCTGCTTGTCAGGGCGCATCGACTTGATCGTGCGCATATTATGCAGCCGATCCGCCAACTTAACCAAAATGACGCGCAGGTCTTTCGACATTGCCATGAACAGCTTGCGAAAGTTCTCGGCCTGTTTTGTCTCGTTGGAATTCAGTTGCAGGTTGGTCAGCTTGGTCACGCCATCGACCAGTTCAGCGACATCATGCCCGAACTTTTCATCGACGCTGCTATAGGACGCTTTCGTGTCCTCGATCGTGTCGTGCAGCAATGCGGTGATGATGGTCGCGTCATCCAGCTGCTGTTCGGTCAAAATGGCCGCGACAGAGACCGGATGCGTGAAATAGGGCTCTCCGGAATGGCGGAACTGGCCCTCGTGCATCTGCTGGCCATAGTCATAGGCCAGCCTGATCTGATTTTCGTTCGTCTTAGGGTTATAGGCGCGCACAAGCGCGATAAGGTCGTCAGCCGTAATGTCGGCGGTATTCATACCTGTCCTGCCTATAAGCCCCGAAGGGCGCGGGCCTTAGCCCTGCCCTTGTGCCGCCATCAACTGCCGCAGCAGCATTTCTTCGGACATGCTGTCCTCTTCGGGCTTGTCTTGCTCAGCCCCCATAAGAAGCGCCATTGCGTCCTCTTCGGGTTCATCAACCTCGATCTGGTTCTGGTTGCTTTCGATCAGGCGCTCGCGCAGCTCATCGGCCGATTGGGTTTCATCCGCAATCTCGCGCAGAGAAACGACAGGGTTTTTGTCGTTATCGCGATCAACAGTAACCGTAGAACCTGCCGCAATTTCACGCGCACGATGCGCGGCAAGCATGACAAGCTCGAACCGGTTTGGCACTTTATCTACACAATCTTCGACAGTGACGCGGGCCATGGGGATGCTCCAATCATGAATGCTGCAAGAAGCCAACTATTTAGAAGCCATCGGCGGAATTTACAAGGGCCTATTCCAGCGGCCATACCCCCTTTTTATCTGCCTCTGGCAGGTCATTCAACATCTCGCGAACGGTTTTGCCGATCAGGGGATGACGCCAGTCCGGCGCGATGTCCGCCAGCGGCACCAAAACAAAGGCACGATCCTGAAGCCGCGGGTGCGGCAGGATCAGCTGGTCAGGCGCATTGACCATCTGCTGTTCAAGCGGAATCTCCCGCCAATCGGTCTGGGTCTGTACATCCGGCAACACCACTTCCCCCATCGCGATTAGATCCAGATCGACCGTCCGAGGGGCCCAACGGCTTTGCCGTTCGCGCCCAAGCTCTGCTTCGACGGCATGAAGAATAGCTAAAACTTGATCCGGCTCCCCTTCCACCCTTATACTAGCGGTTGTATTTACGAAATTCGGGCCTGACCCCGCAGGAAACGCATAGGTTGAGTAAAACGGGCTAAGAGCGGCAACCCGCGCGCCCATACCGACCATAATATCAAGGGCCCGACGCAGAGTTTCCGCCGGCCCTCCCGCAACTGATGATTGATTACTCCCGAGGGCGATCAGCGCGCACTTGCCGATTTCACCCCCCTTGGGGTCAGGGATGGCCAATGTCTTCACTTGCTGCCTCTCGAAAAAACCTTAGTTAGTATTGTATTCATAGTCGGAAACTAAATTTGAAACATTTCGTTTTATAGCGGCTCTACACGACGCAAATTTCCGAACGACGTGTATTAGGAAGGCACTTCATGTTCTACAAGGACGAACGGCTCGCTTTATTCATCGACGGCTCCAACCTTTACGCAGCAGCCAAGAACCTGGGTTTTGACATTGATTACAAGCTACTGCGGCAGGAGTTCATGCGTCGCGGCAAACTGCTGCGTGCCTTTTACTACACCGCTTTGCTGGAAAATGACGAATACTCTCCCATACGCCCGCTGGTCGACTGGCTGAACTATAACGGGTTCTCCATGGTGACCAAACCGGCCAAGGAATACACCGACAGCATGGGCCGCCGGAAGGTCAAAGGGAACATGGATATTGAGCTTGCGGTCGACGCGATGGAGCTTGCGCCACATCTTGACCACATCGTGATCTTCTCTGGTGACGGCGATTTCCGCCCGTTGGTCGAAAGCCTTCAACGTCAGGGCGTGCGCGTCTCTGTTGTCAGCACGATCCGCAGCCAACCGCCCATGATCTCGGACGAGCTGCGCCGCCAAGTGGACAACTTTATCGAACTCGAAGACCTGCGCGACGTTATTGGCCGGCCTCCACGTGAAACATCTGACGAATAACCCGCGACGGCGCGCCTAAATCTCCGCATCCCTCATGCCCCCGCAATACGTGCGCGCGCATTTGAAGCATCAGACTGTGCCTCCGGTGGTCTGGACGATGCGCCGCGCAACCCTTACCTATGGCCCATGCCCAAGGAGAGTGTGATGACCAAACCGCCTTTGACCCTGTATCTTGCCGCGCCACGCGGGTTCTGTGCGGGCGTCGACCGCGCAATCAAGATCGTCGAAATGGCCATCGAGAAATGGGGCGCGCCGGTTTATGTGCGCCACGAGATCGTGCACAATAAATTCGTCGTCGACGGGCTGCGCGAACGGGGTGCGATCTTTGTCGAGGAACTGTCGGAATGCCCCGATGACCGGCCCGTGATTTTCTCGGCGCACGGCGTACCGAAAGCCGTTCCCGCCAAGGCCGAGGCCCGCAATATGGTCTATGTCGACGCGACCTGCCCGCTTGTCTCCAAGGTGCATATCGAGGCGCAACGCCACGCCGACGCCGGGCTGCAGATGATCATGATCGGCCACGCGGGCCACCCCGAAACCATTGGCACCATGGGGCAGCTCCCCCCGGGCGAGGTTTTGCTGGTTGAAACGCCCGCCGATGTCGAAACCGTCAAGGTGCGCGACCCGAGCAAGCTGGCCTATGTCACACAGACAACGTTGAGCGTTGATGACACAGCCGAGATTGTCGCCGCCCTGAACAAACGTTTCCCGCAGATCATCGGGCCGCACAAAGAAGACATCTGCTACGCCACGACCAACCGTCAAGAAGCGGTGAAGGCAATGGCGCCGAAATGCGATGCGATGCTCGTTGTGGGCGCGCCAAACTCATCGAACTCCCGCCGTCTGGTCGAGGTCGGATCGCGTGCGGGCTGCGATTACGCCCAACTGGTGCAGCGCGCGACGGACATCGACTGGCGCAGCCTCGAGGGGATCAAAAGCATCGGAATCACCGCCGGAGCCTCGGCCCCCGAACAACTTATCAACGAGGTCATTGACGCGTTCAAAGACCGATACGATGTGACCACCGAAATGGTCGAAACCGCGGTAGAGAATGTGGAATTCAAAGTCCCCCGTGTGCTTCGGGTACCCGCATGACCGGCATCCCCCGCGCGCCGCTTTGGCTTGGCCTTGCCGGGCTTACTCCCTTTATCTGGGGGGCCTTGACCGGGCTGGTCGATCCCTTGGCGAACTGGGGCGCGGCGACGTTCGGCGGCCGTTTTGTCGGGCCATATATCCAGCTGTTCTATGGCACAGTTATTCTTTCCTTCATGTCCGGCGTGCTATGGGGATTCGCAACCAAGACCAGCGGGGCGAAGGCGACGGCCGGCTATATCCTCGCCGTGATCCCGGCGCTTTGGGCGTTCTTCATGACCAGCGGCGGCCCCGTGGGTGCGGGGCTGAACCTGATGTTCGGTTTTGCGGGTCTACTGGTCCTTGATGCCGCCTTCTGGCACTGGCGTCTTGCGCCGCGCTGGTGGCTAAAGCTGCGCACGCTTCTGACCGCCGTCGTGCTGGCGTGTCTGGCTGTGGGCGTCTTTCTGTAGCAGCGAAACTTGCGGGCGGGGCGTAGATTAGGCTGGACGCCCCCACGCCAGACTGGATAAGGCAGCCCCATGACCAAGCTGATTGCATATACTGATGGTGCCTGTTCCGGCAATCCCGGCCCCGGTGGCTGGGGTGCCCTGATGCGGGCGATGGATGGCGACAAGATCGTTAAGGAACGCGAGTTGAAAGGCGGCGAACCCGCCACCACCAACAACCGGATGGAGCTGATGGCCGCCATCAGCGCGCTCGAAGCGCTAGCCCGCCCGACCGAGATCACGATCGTCACCGACAGCAACTATGTCAAAAATGGCATCACCGGCTGGATCTACGGCTGGAAGAAAAACGGCTGGAAGAATGCCGCTAAAAAGCCCGTCAAAAACGCGGAGCTTTGGCAGCGGCTGGACGCGGCAAATGCGCGGCATCAGGTCACTTGGGAGTGGGTCAAAGGCCACGCCGGCCATCCCGAGAACGAGCGCGCGGATGAACTGGCGCGGGCGGGCATGGCCCCGTTCAAAACCAAATGAGCCTAATCACCCTGCTGGAATATGCCTCCGTTCTGGTCTTTGCGATTACGGGGGCGCTGGTCGCCAGCCGCGCCCAGCTTGACCTTGTAGGCTTCGCCTTTATCGCCTGTCTCACGGCCTTGGGCGGCGGCACACTGCGCGACCTGTTGCTGGATCGAAACCCAATTTTCTGGATTGCGAACCCCACCCATCTCGCCGTGGGCGTCACTGCCGCAATGGTGGTTTTCTTTACCGCACATCTCCTCGAAAGCCGCTATCGCGCGCTGCTATGGCTCGATTCCGTGGCGCTCGCCGTGGCTGTTGCTGCGGGTACGGGCGTGGCGATCTCGCTTGATCAATCCGCTGTGGTCGTGGTGCTGATGGGGATGATCACCGGCTGCATGGGCGGGTTGATGCGCGATGTTGTCGTAGGGGAAGTGCCGCTTGTTCTGCAACAGGGTGAACTTTATGTGACCGCCGCTTTCGCCGGTGCTGCAACCGCTGTCATCATCCGTAGCATTCTGGGCGATGATGCGCTGGCGCTGTTTGCCGGTGCCTGTATGACGTGGATTTTGCGTGCCGGATCGCTGTATTTCGGATGGCACCTTCCCGTGTACAAAAGCCGCCCGCCGCGGGTGTAACGTTACTTTCGACGCCAGTGAAACGGCACGATGATCAGCGCCCCGATTGATGATGCGATGGCGTTCATGCCAGCCGAATTGAACCCGAAGCCGAACATCAACCGCACGAAATAAAACAGAAAAGCGCCGCCCACGCAGATGATGATCGAGGCAAGATAGCCGTTGCGGGTAAAGCCCGACTTTTCGGCGAAAAAGCCGACAAGCCCCGCGATCACAACCGTGCCAATAAGCGTCGGAAGCATGATTTACCCTTTGCTTAGAACTGTGCCCGCAGCAATCTGCGCACCACGCTGGAATGTCTGCGCATCTTGCGCCGCTTTCCCCGCCCGTTGCAAGCGGATCAGCTGAACCGCACCCTCCCCGCAACCGACGCGCAGAGTGTCATCCAGAACCTCGCCCGCTGCACCCTCGCCCTCGGCAAGCTTCGATGCCAGCACCTTCACCCGCGTGCCGTCCAGATCGAACCATGCACCGGGAAACGGCGACAACCCCCTGATTTGACGATCCACCTCTGTAGCGGGGCGCGACCAATCGATGCGCGCCTCGGCCTTGTCAATTTTACTGGCATAGGTCACGCCCTCTTCGGGCTGCGGTTCCGGTTGCAGGTCAGGCAGTTGCCGAAGTGCTTCCACGATCAACTCGGCGCCCATGGCGCTTAGTCGGTCATGCAGTTCGATCGTCGTCTCGGTGGTGCGGATCGGCGTCGCGGCGCGCAACAGCACGGGCCCCGTGTCCAGCCCCGCCTCCATCTGCATGATGCACACCCCCGTTTCAACGTCGCCCGCCATGATCGCCCGATGGATCGGCGCGGCCCCCCGCCATCGGGGCAACAGACTAGCGTGGATATTCAGGCACCCGGATTTCGGCGCATCCAGAACGGCTCGGGGCAAAATCAGACCATAGGCCACAACAACAGCCACATCCGCGCCGAGCGCTGCAAACTCCGCCTGCGCTTCGGCGGTTTTCAACGAAACGGGGTGACGTACCAATAACCCCAAAGCCTCTGCCCGTTGCTGAACCGGGCTGGGGCGGTCCTTTTTGCCTCGCCCTGCAGGGCGCGGCGGCTGGCAATAGACGGCGGCGATTTCGTGGCCGGCCAAGACCAACGCATCCAACACTGGCACTGAAAAATCAGGTGTTCCCATAAAGATAACACGCATCGAACACTTCCCTTCAAACCGTAGAGGCAATCAGCCCTTGTACTTGCGCGCCTTGCGCAGCAGCATATCACGACGCGTTTTACTCAGATTGTCGACAAACATTTTTCCGGCAAGATGGTCGATCTGATGCTGCACGCTGGTCGCCTCCAACCCGACGAAATCGCGCGTCACTGTCGCGCCCTGCTCGTCAAGATACTGCACTTTCACACCACGTGGACGCCGGATCTTGGCCGATATTCCGGGCAAATTCGGGCTCGCCTCTTCGTATTCATTCATGATCGCCGAAGCGTCGATGACGACAGGGTTTGCCAAACGGATCCGTTTATCCCGCGCTTGCGAGGCATCGACAACGGCGACCTGCAACGACACTCCGATCTGCGGTGCGGCCAGCCCGACCCCCGGCATCGCGTCCATCGTGTCGATCATGTCGCCCCAGAGCGCACGAATTTCATCATTGATTTCTGCCACTTGGGCGGCGGGCGTCCGCAAACAGGCGTGCGGCCACGGAAGAATGCGACGAACGGTCATTGGCTTTGCTCCTGCGCGACACGGTCATAAATGACGATGCCATCAAGGTGGTCATATTCATGCTGCACGATCACGGCCTCTGCGCCGGTAAACTTTCGTTCGTGGGTGCCATCAGCATCCGTCCACCGCAACGTAACCTCGGTCGCGCGGGCAATATCCATTGGCACGCCGGGGATCGACAAACATCCCTCTTCGCCAATCGCGCGGGCGTCAGACAGGCTGACAATCTGCGGATTGATACAGGCGACAGGCGTCGGGGTGCCTTCCTTCCAGCCCGCATCGAAAACGAAAATACGCTCGGTCCGGCCAACCTGCGGCGCCGCCAACCCGCGACCGGGCGCGGCATACATCGTCTCGAACATATCAGCGATCAACTGGTCGATCTCGGGCGTGCGCGTGGCGACGGGCGCGCACACAGCTGTCAGCCGCGCGTCAGGCCAGGTCACGATGTCCAGCACGCTCATCCGCGCGCCAGTTCGCGTTTCAGCTTGGTCATTTTGCGCGTGATCATCTGGCGCTTCATCGGTTTGAGATAATCGATAAAAAGCTTGCCATCCAGATGGTCGATCTCGTGCTGCACGCAGGTCGCCCATAGTTTGGTAAAGGTCTCGGTCTGCTCGTTCCCGTCGATATCGATCCAGCGCACGTCCACATCTGCGGGGCGCGTCACATCGGCAAACTGCTCGGGGATCGACAAACACCCTTCTTCATAGGTGTTCAGCGCGTCCGAGGCGGCGATGATTTCGGGGTTGAACATCACCAGCGGTCGCGGTGTCTCCCCCTCTTCCTTTACGCAATCCATGACGATCAGGCGGTTCATCACCCCGATCTGGGGGGCCGCAAGACCGATCCCCGGCGCGTCATACATCGTGGCGAGCATATCATCAGCCAAGCTGCGCAACTCGTCCGTCATATCGGTCACGGGGGCGCATGGCTTTTTCAGCCGCGGGTCAGGGTGTAGTAAAATATTGCGTATCATTTGGTTGATTTAGGCCAACACCTGCGCCGCTGCAACCTCGGGGCTTGCGGTCTGGTCGATTAGGTTTAGCGTGTCGGCCAAATCTGACAGGAGAACCCCATGAGCTTTGACGAAATCATCGACCGGCGTGGCACCCATTGCGCGAAATGGGACAAGATGGAGCCGATCTACGGCGTCCCCGCGGATACTGGCATTGCCATGTGGGTTGCGGATATGGATTTCCGCCCGCCTCAGGTGGTTCAAACCGCGCTGCAAGATATGTTGGACCATGGTGTCTATGGCTACTTCGGCGATGACAGCAAATATCTGGGTGCCATCCAATGGTGGATGGAGAATCGACACGGCTGGAAAGTCGCGCCCGAGTGGATTTTTACCACGCACGGCTTGGTTAACGGAACCGCGATGTGTGTCGACGCCTTCACCAAGCCCGGGGACGGAGTTGTCCTGTTCACACCGGTTTACCACGCCTTTGCGCGTGTGATCTCCGCCGCAGGGCGGCAGGTGGTCGAATGCGAAATGGCGATAGAAGGCGGCCAGTATACGCTCGATTTCGATGCCTATGACGCGCAAATGACGGGCAACGAGACGATGCTGGTGTTCTGTTCCCCCCATAACCCGGGCGGGCGTGTTTGGAGCAGGTCAGAGTTGGAGCAGGTCGCAGCCTTTGCCAAACGCCATGACCTTGTCCTCGTCTCGGACGAGATTCACCATGATCTGGTGATGCCCGGTCATACCCACATTCCAATGGCCCTGATCGATGGCGTGACCGATCGGTTGGTCATGATGACCGCGACGACCAAAACCTTTAACATTGCCGGTTCCCACTCAGGCAACGTGATCATCCCCGATCCGAAGCTCCGCGAAACCTTTGCGGCACGCGTTGCAGCGATGGGGCTTTCGCCAAACTCCTTCGGTCTGTTTATGGCGACCGCAGCCTATTCGCCAGAAGGGGCCGCATGGGTTGATGATCTGGTCAGCTATCTGGACGGCAACCGGCAGATCTTTGACGCTGCGATAAAGGACATTCCCGGGCTGCAATCCATGTCGCTTCAATCAACCTACCTTGCTTGGGTCGATTTCAGCGGGACCGGAATGGACAGATCAGAGTTCACCCAACGGGTCGAAAACTCCGCTGGGATTGCTGCAAACCACGGGCCAACTTTTGGCAAGGGCGGGGAAAGCTTCCTGAGGTTCAACATCGCCACCCCGCGCGCTCGGGTAGAAGAAGCCTGCAACCGTCTGCGCGAGGCGTTCAAAGACCTGCAATAAAATCAATGCGGTGCGTCGACGGTGATCAAGCCCGCCGGCGCATCTGCAGACTGTTCGAAATCCAGCGCCGCAGACTTCGCGACACGGGTCGCGCGCTTAAAATCAAACAACATTTCGCCGCCCTCTTGCTCTACCGCGACGATCAAGCATTGAAACAGATGCGCCGCGCCATCGAATAAATCGACCCGACCGCGCAACTGCGGTGCCGTCTGCGCATCAAGCGAGAAGCCGGTGTCCCAATAACGCAGGACCTTATGTTCGACCCCGTCCGCGTGTACCCGCAACCGCGACGATTTTCGCAGGCTATCCACCCGTGCGGCATCCAGCCCGGCCTGAATGTCTTTCGGCAATATGGCTTCCACAGTTTCCTCCCTCCAAAGGCTTCCAACATGAAGCGTGACGTGCTGGGATTCAAAATCAAGTGCGCCCCAAGAATTTATTCGACGTGCATCAACGCAGCCCCCCTGTGCGTCGCGTGCTATGGCCTTTCGCCCGTCTGAACTTACCTTGAACACAAACAAGTAAAGGAGTGGTGTATGGGACTGCTGATCGACGGAGAATGGCGCGATAAATGGTACGATACGGAGTCTACCGGAGGTAAGTTTGAACGCTCCACCTCCAAATTTCGCAACTGGGTCACAGCGGACGGCAGCGCGGGCCCGTCAGGAAAATCAGGCTTTCAGGCTCAATCAGGGCGGTATCACCTCTACGTCAGCTATGCCTGCCCTTGGGCACATCGCGCACTGATTTTCCGCGCGCTGAAAGACCTTACCGACCATATCAGCGTGTCGGTCGTACACCCCGATATGATGGAAGACGGCTGGACTTTCGCAACAGATTTCCATGGCGCGACCGGAGACACCCTCTTTGGCAGTGACTTTTTGCGTGACATTTATATCAAAGCCGATCCAAATTTCACAGGCCGCGTCACGGTGCCTGTGCTTTGGGACAAGGCGCAGAACACGATCGTATCGAACGAATCGGCCGAGATCATTCGCATGTTCAACAGTGCGTTTAATGAAATCACCGGCAATACTGATGATTATTGGCCGACTGACCTGCGCGAACAAATCGCCGACATCAACGAACGCGTTTACGAGACCGTTAACAATGGTGTCTACAAGGCCGGGTTCGCGACGTCTCAAGATGCCTATGACGACGCGGTCCATCCGCTTTTTGACAGTTTGACGTGGCTCGAGAGCATCCTCGAAAACAACCGTTTTCTCGCGGGCGACAAGTTGACCGAGGCCGACTGGCGGCTGTTCACGACCCTCGCGCGCTTTGACCTCGTGTATCACACCCATTTCAAGTGCAACCATAAGCGCCTTACCGATTACCCGAACCTTTGGGCCTATACGCGGCAACTTTATCAACACGCTGATATCGCCGAGACCATTCATTTTGATCACATTGTTCGGCACTACCATTTCAGTCAGATCACGGTGAACCCGCATCAGATCATCCCGATTAACCCGAAGGTCGATTTCACCGCCCCACATGGGCGCGATTAGGGACACGGGCGTTAGGCCACCAGCGTTTCTGCCTTCTTCAAATCGACAGAGACCAGCTGGCTGACGCCCTGTTCCGCCATGGTGACGCCGAACAGCCGATCCATTCGCGCCATGGTGACAGCATGGTGCGTGATGATCAAAAAGCGCGTGTCAGTCTGTCGGCACATCTCGTCCAACAGGTCACAAAAGCGCGTCACATTCGCATCATCCAAAGGCGCGTCAACCTCGTCCAACACACAAATCGGCGCAGGGTTCGCAAGGAACACTGCAAAAATCAGCGCCATCGCGGTCAAGGTCTGTTCGCCCCCCGACAATAGGCTAAGCGTGCTAAGCTTTTTGCCCGGCGGTTGGCACATAATCTCCAACCCCGCCTCCAGAGGATCGTCCGATTCGACCATTACAAGGTTGGCCACACCCCCGTTAAAAAGATGTTTAAACAGCATAGAGAAATTGCTGTTCACCTCTTCGAATGCGGTCAGCAAGCGTTCACGGCCTTCTTTGTTCAGGCTCGCGATACCGCTGCGCAATGTCCGGATCGCCTCGGTCAAATCCGCCTTTTCGCCAACCAAAGTGTCGTGTTCCGCCTGAACCTCTTTCGCGTCTTCCTCGGCACGCAAGTTCACAGCACCCAAGGCTTCGCGCTGTCCCTTCAAACGGCTCAGCTGGCTTTCAAGAACCTCGACATCTGACATCTCATCTGCATTGATCTTAAGTGTCTCTGCCAGCGCTTCGGGGGTCGTGTCGCGTTCTTCATCAATGCGCTCTGCGGCAAGACTTACCGTTTCCTTCGCCGCATCCGCGCGCGCCTCTGCCCGCGCCCGCGCCTCGCGCGCCTCCGACGCCAAGCGCTCTGCGTCACGCTCAGCCAATGTCGTTTCGCGCAAATCAGCTTCCCCGGTAGACAACTCTGCGCTGGCCGTCTGCTTGCGGGTCTCTGCCGCAGAAATTGCGCCCGTCAACTCTTCACGTTTCGCCGCGATCTCTGCGGGGGCAGAGCTCGCTTCGGTCAATTCTCTTTCCGACGCTTCTTTACGCTCAAGAAGCTCGGCGCTGCGTTTTCCCGCCGTGTCCAGGCGGTTCCGCCAGCCGCCCAATTCCTTGGCGACATCCTGGGCACGTCTCTCGCGCGCGGTGCCCTCGCGACGCAGTTCGTCCAGCGCAGAACGCCTCGTCATCATCGCGATGCGCGCGCCTTCAACGGTCTGTCGCAACATCTCCACATCGGCGCGGGCACTTGATACGTCGTCAAGTGCGGCAATCGCATTCTCTGCCTCCGACACCAAACGTCGACCCACGATCGCCTCTTCCTCGTGGCGGGCGACGGCCAATCCCAAACTGTCCAACCGGCTCTCCGCCAGGTTCCGATCCGCCTCAGCCCGGCTTAGGGCCCGTCCTGCATCCGCAACAGCACGGTCTGCATCGCGCCGCAGCGCCCGCGCATTTTTGTCTGCCTCTGCCTGAGCAAGCAGAAGCTTTTGCAATGTTTCATGTGCATCACGCGCAGCCTCTGCCCGTTGATTCGTTTGCTCTAACCCCTGCTTGAGTACCTCTAAACGGTTAATTTGTTGCAAACGAAGCGCGGCGGCCGAGGGCGCATCCTCCGCCCACGCCCGGAAACCATCCCACCGCCACAAATCGCCCTCTGGCGAGACGAGACGCTGGCCCGGCAGCAGCAGCGGTTGAAGCCGCGTGCCGTCGTCCGCGTCGACCAGACCAATCTGGCTCATCCGGCGGTTCAGAACGTCAGGCACCGAGACATGCGCCGTCAGCGAGGTGATCCCCTCGGGTAGCGGCTGGACCGTTGAATAGGCAGGTAAATATGCCCACCCCGAGGGTCCGTCGGCATCGACATCCGGGGCGCGCAGATCATCGGCCAGGGCAGCACCAAGCGCTTTTTCAAACCCGTGCTCGACCTGCAGGCGGTCCAGAATTTGACCACCCTCGGCGGTGTCACGCTCTACCAGCTTCGCCAGCGCGCCTGCTTCGGCGCGAATGGCGTTCAGTTCGCCCTCGGCCTCTGACCGTTCGGCACGGGCATCTGCTTCGCGACTTTGCGTGGCAGCGCGGTCGTCCTCCGCCTTTTGCAAGGCTTCCTCGGCAGCGACAGAGGCCGCATGCGCCTGCGTCTCTGCAGCTTGAGCGGCGCTGAAATCGGCGTTTGCCTTCTCGAGTGCGGCGGCACTCTGCGCGACGGCGGCACGCGCTTTATCCGCTTCCGCTTCCGATCGTTGAAGCGTCTTGCGGTGATCGTTCAGCAAACGTTCGGCAGAGCTGTGACGCGCGACCAAACGGGCGACATCCTCGGTCAGCTTCGACAGATCCGCTTCCTGTTTTTCGAGCACGCCGGCGGCCTCTTTCGCGCGCTCTGCCGCCTCCGCGACCGCAGCTTCATGGCCCTCGCCCGCATCCGAAAGGTCACGTTCTTCCCGCTCCAACCGCGTGATCGTTTCTTCGGCGTCACGGTTTAGCTCACCTTCGCGATCCAGATCACGGGTCAACTGCGCGATGCGTTTGGTCAAGGCGTCAATCGCGGCCCGGGCGCGGTTTTCCTGATCGCTCAAGGTATCGCGCTGCACGCCAAGCCGCTGCACGATCGCAGCCGCGATCGCTTCTTCCTCACGCAGGGGCGGCAAAGCCTCTTCCGCTTTTTGCCGTGCCACAGTGGCCTGACGCACGGCTTTTTCCGCCTCGGCGGCGGTGGCCATCTGGCTGCGCAGCGCTTCGGCCGTCGTTTGACGCGCATCCTCAGCCACGCGCCAGCGCCGATACAGCAGCACCCCTTCGGTCCGGCGCAGGGCATCCCCGATATCGCGATAACGCGCAGCCTGACGGGCCTGGCGCGCCAATTGCGAAAGCTGACCGGCAAGCTGTTCAACCACATCGTCGACGCGCGCAAGGTTGGCTTCGGTACCATTCAGCTTCAGCTCAGCCTCGTGACGGCGGGCATAAAGCCCCGAAATACCCGCGGCTTCTTCGAGAATACGGCGCCGGTTCTTCGGTTTGGCGTTGATCAGTTCCGAAATCTGGCCTTGGCGTACCAACGCTGGCGAATGGGCTCCCGTTGATGCGTCGGCAAACAGCATTTGCACATCGCGCGCGCGCACATCCTTTCCAGCCGCCTTGTAGGCGCTACCGACATCACGGGTGATCCGCCGGATGATTTCGATGCTATCACCGTCGTTAAACCCAGCCGGCGCGAGACGTTCGGAGTTGTCGATATGCAACGCGACTTCGGCGAAGTTCTTGGCCGGACGAGAGGACGCGCCGGCGAAAATCACATCTTCCATACCGCCACCGCGCATAGCGGTCGGACGGTTTTCGCCCATCACCCAACGGAGCGCTTCAAGCAGGTTGGACTTGCCGCAACCATTCGGGCCAACAACGCCGGTTAGACCATCCGAGATGATCAGATCAGTGGGGTCTACAAAGCTTTTAAAGCCTGTCAGCCTGAGTTTGGAAAACCGCAATGTTCGTGCCCGCCTGATTCTTATGGATAGCCAGAATTGCGGATCATCGGGTTTAGAGTCAACGCGACCCCGCTAGGTAGAGCGGGAAGTAGCCGCCTTATCCACAAGATATTGTTATTCTATGCCTGTTATCGCGTTCCCCTTTCGCTATGGTTGTTTGACGGTTCTACCCCTCACCCGCAGTCCAGCTTCCCGACGGCAAGCGCTTGATCCCCCACGACATGCGTGACCTCGCACCCGCTGACCTGCGCCATCGCCCGCGCCGCGCGGTCGCGGATTGGGCCGAAGCGGGGGGCGTATTCCATATTGGTGCGTATCGCTTCAGCCTGATTGCCGTTAACGCGCACGTCAAAGTCGGAACCATCCACCGTTACTGCAGTGGCAGGCAGGCCGCTGAAATTCGCGCTCGGCATGTTGCAGCCCGTGACAAACACCATCACGAAGGCGCACAGCAAAACGGTAAGGAATCGCGTATCTATCATCATGAGCCCATCTAACGCGCTGCACACTAAGCAAGTGTTAATGCGGACTAACCTTTTGCAGAAAAACAATCGCGTTGCCGCCCCGCCCCTCCGGTCATATAATTTGACCAATCCAAGGAAACGCCGATGCCCTTTCATCCTATCGCCTCCGAAAAACTGTCAGCCGCTGTCGTAAGGCAGGTGGAACAGTTAATCCTGCGTGGAATTCTGCGGCCCGGCGAACGGCTACCCGCCGAACGGGAGCTGGCGGATCGTCTCGCCGTTTCGCGCCCCTCGCTTCGGGATGCTATTGCCCAGCTTCAGGCCAGCGGATTGCTGACCGCAAAGCCTGGCGCGGGGGTCTATGTCGCCGATGTGCTTGGCAGCGCGTTCTCCCCTGCCCTGACAGAGCTTTTTGCACGCCACGACGAAGCCGTGTTCGACTATCTTTCGTTCCGCCGCGATATGGAAGGGCTTGCAGCCGAGCGGGCTGCGCGGCTTGGCTCTGATACCGACCTTGGGGTCATTCAGGCGGTTTTCGACAAGATGGAAGCCGCACATCAGAAGCGTAACGCGGATGACGAAGCGCAACTGGACGCGCAGTTTCACATGGCGATCACAGAGGCGAGCCATAACGTCGTTATGCTGCATATGATGCGGTCGATGTATGATCTGCTGCGTGGCGGCGTGTTCTACAATCGCGAAGTCATGTTCAAGCAGCGCACAACGCGCACCGCCCTGCTGGATCAACATCGCGCAATCAACGACGCATTACAGGCACGTGATCCCGCCGCAGCACAAGCCGCAGTAGAGGCGCATCTGACCTATGTTGAAAATGCGCTGCGCGATCATCAAAAGGCCGAGCGGAACGAAGATGTCGCGCGACAACGTCTTCAACACGAGACGAACACCTAGCCCAACGTAAAAAGGCCCCGGTCAATACCGAGGCCTTTCAAAGTCAGTTCGTTAAAACTTAGTGAAGCTTTGCGTCGACTTCCGCAATTGCACTGTCGATCAATGCATTGCCTTCCGCGGCTGTCATCTTCTTGGCGATAACATCCTTGGCAGCGGCAATGGCCACGATAACAGCTTGATCGCGGACTTCTTTAACGGCAGCAGCCTGAGCGGAGTCAATCTGCTCTTCGGCGGCGGCCATACGGCGCGCGATGGATTTCTCCAAGTCGGCACGTGCCTGATCCGCGGCTTCGTTCGCTTCGGCCTTGGCCGATGTCACGATACGGTCCGCTTGCTCTTTCACTTCCTGCTGCTTGCGTTCGTAGCTGGCAAGAAGCGTCTGCGCTTCTTCACGCAGCGCACGGGCTTCGTCCAGTTCGGACTTGATGCCTTCGGCGCGGCCGTCGAGCATGCTGCCCATAATCTTTGGCACTTTGAAATAGATCAAAACACCTACGAAAAGCAGGAAAGCCAGCAGGACGATAAAGTCCGTATTGCGCAGCGAAAAGAACACGTCACCAGCTGCAAAAGCAGGGGAGGCGACCAGGCCGGCGATGAGGGCTGAGAAGGTCAAACGCATGGCTTATCCTTTCATCCGGGCATCGACGGCCGCGGAAATTGTTTTCGCGTCAGCAGAGCCACCGACGGCGGCGACGATTGCCTCGGCTGTGTCTTTGGCAACAGCTTCAACGTTCTCCATCGCGGAGGCGCGGATTTCGCTGATCGCTTTTTCGGACTCGGCGGATTTGGCGGCGATCTCAGCGTCTGCCTTGGCAATCGCTTTGTCCAGATCGGCCTGAATGTCGGCTTTCGCGGCGGCGATGATCTGCTGTGCTTCTGCACGGGCGTCGATCAAGGCTTTGTCGTAAGCGGCCTCTGCTTCCGTCGCTTTGACCTTCAGGTCTTCGGCGGCGGCAATGTCATTGGTGATGGTGCCCTGGCGTTCCGCCAGAACAGCGCCGATGCGTGGCAGGGCAACGCGCGACAGAATAAAGTAAATTGCGACCAGAGCGACGATAAGCCAGAAAATCTGGTTGCCGAACCAATCAATGCAAAGCTGTGGCATACCAATGGCGCTGCCAAATTCGTTGACACATGTGCCAGCGATTTCCCTAGTAATCGGTTCCGTCGCCATAGCGGGCTCCTGTCAAAGCGTGGAAGTCTTTCGGGCAGCGCGCCATAGCGCACTGCCCGAAGCGTAAGGACGTAGGTGTCTTAAGCTTAGACAGCGAACATCAGCAGCAGAGCGACGAGGAACGAGAAGATCCCCAGGGCTTCTGCAAAGGCGATGCCGATGAACAGAGTTGCTGTTTGACCAGCAGCAGCAGATGGGTTGCGCAGTGCGCCAGCCAGGTAGTTGCCTGCAACGTTGCCCACACCGATGGCTGCGCCACCCATGCCGAATGCTGTCAGACCTGCGCCAATGAATTGGCCCATTTGTGCGAGTTCGCCTTCCATGTCATTTCTCCTTACAATGGAATTTTGGTGATTGGTCAGGCGGGAATATCCCGCCTTGGTGTTAGTGGTGTGGGTGCAATGCGTCTTTCAGATAAACGCATGTGAGGATCGCGAAAACATATGCCTGGATGAAGGAAACCAACACCTCGAGACCATACATCGCCGTGATCGCAAGAACCGAGAAGGGGGCGATGGCAGCAAGTGCCGCGAAGCCCGCGAAAACCTTGATCACGGCGTGACCCGCCATCATGTTACCCGCAAGACGGATAGAGTGGCTGACCGGACGTACAAAGTACGAGATCAGCTCGATCAAGGCCAGAACCGGACGCAGTGCCAGGGGCGCGCTGCTGACCCAGAACAGGCTCAGGAACGATGCGCCGTTCTTGACGAAACCCAGAATGGTCACACCGAAGAACACGGCAAAGGCCATCACGGCGGTGACCGAGATATGCGATGTCGGGGTAAACGCCATCGGCAGCAGGCCCAGGAAGTTCGAGAAGACGATAAACATGAACAGGGTCATGATGTAGGGGAAGTATTTCACCCCTTCTTTACCGCAGATATCCTCGACCATCTTGTAGATGAAGCCATAGGCCAGTTCAGCGACCGACTGCATGCGCGACGGGATAACCGACCGTTTGGAGGTGCCCAGAACCAGCAGCGCAAAGATCGCCAGAACGGCAACGGCCATCCAGACTGTTGCGTTGGTGATCGTGTACCAGGATACAGCGCCGTCGCCAAAGAATGGCTTGACGATGAACTGATCCATCGGGTGAAAAGCCAAACCGCCTGTTTCTTCGCCGTGTGCTTCTGCCGCCATGTCAGGGCCCTTTTTCTTCATCGGCCACATCGGCCATCTTCTTTTCCTGGATTTCCTGCGCGGAGCGGAGCATCGTCTTCACCCCTGCCGCAAGGCCCAGCATTACAAACAGCACCATGAAAATCGGGAGCGTTCCTAAGAACCAATCCAACGAGTATCCGATGCCAAAACCGATCCCCAGACCGGCGCAAAGTTCGATCACCATCCGCCAGGCCAGCGATGCCTGGGAATAATGCTCATCCGCCCGGGGTTTTGGAGCCTGCGCCCGTTTGGCTGCTTCGATCTTTGCCTCAAGCTGCTTTAGCCGCTGCTGTTGGTCCGGATCGGTCACGCCAAAATCCCTGTTGGATGTGTTGCGCAGTAGCTACTTTCACACCGCTTCAGAGTCAACTCTGTTAGCCGACACCCCAAAGCATTGTAATAAAAAGGTTTTACGCTGAGCCGCGCTTCATATTCAGGTGCAAACTGCCCCCACCCCTTGCAAATTCGCGCGGCAATCATATTCAACCTTTTGGTTAAGCGTGGTTTCCGCTACCTCATAAGAACCGCCCCTACCCGCGCATCAAGGACATCCAGACAGCCGTGCCCCAACCGCCCGCCACACAGCTCGACGCGATTTTTGCCGCGCTCGCCGATCCCACGCGGCGCGCCATTCTGGCGATGCTTCTTGAGGATGATATGGCCGTCACAGACGTCGCCGACCCCTTCGGCATTTCGCTCGCTGCGATATCGAAACATCTGTCGGTGCTGGAACGTGCAGGTCTGATCGTGCAGGAAAAACGCGGGCGGCTCAAATGGTGCAAGCTTGAGCCGGCAGCCCTAAAGGCCCCGTCCGTGTGGATGCAGGGCTTCGGTCAATATGACCCGATCAACCTTGATGACTTTGAAAGGTTTCTGGCCGCCGAAATACGCGAAACGTCAGGGGATGCGGCGCAGAATGATCCGGGGACGCTGGAAGAGTAGATAAATATTGGCCCTCCTGCGACGAGGTTTTACACAGAAGGGCCAAACTTGATGTTATTAAATGACGCCGAACGCAAAGCGCAGGATCGCCAGAACAACAACAATCAAACCGATCAGATAAATAATGCTACGCATTAGAATAGTCCCTTTATAAACTTTATGTGATCTTAACGCTGGATATGTCGGATCGGTTCCCGCCCTTTTGATCAAACCGCTTTGGTATCGTCCCGCAACAGCAGATACAGCGCCACAATCGTCAGCCCGACGCCCCCGAAAACAAGCGGGCCGGGTGCGCCATTGCCCAATGCGACTTCCCACAGAATAACCCAGCTGGGCGTCAGATAGGTATAGGCCATTACCTTGGCCGACGGCAGCCGCAGAGACGCGAATTGCAGCAACACAAAAGTCGCGGCAGACGCAGCGATCGCGACGTAGAGGATGGTGATCCAGACAATCGCGGGCAGCGCGGTCCAGTCCGTCCCCAGCACATCGCGCCAGCCATAGATGAACAGCAACAGACCACCGGCGATCAGCGTGCCCAAGGTGAACACCACCGCCGGCTCTCCGCGGTTCAGCTTGCGCACCATCGGCGTATAAAGCGCATGGCTTACGCAGCCGACGAAATACACCGCTTCGCCATACCCGAGCTCGAACCGCCGCAGCGCGGCCAGATCAGCGCGAAAAATCACCCAAAGCGCGCCGACCGCACCGATGGCCAGCGCCAGCGCCATCCGCCCTGTGGTCACCTGCCGCAACAAGAGCCACCCAAACCCCGCAGCAATCACGGGCGTCAGCGTAAACACCGCCGCCGCACTGACGGGGCGCGCGGTCTTCAACCCCTCGAACATCAGCACGAAATAGACAGCGAAAAGCCCCCCAAGCACCAAATAGCGCCAAGGCGCGCGCGTGGCCCCTTTCGGCACACCTGTCGTCGCAGCGACCGCCACGGCAATCACCATGCCCGCGATCACGAACCGCGCCGCATTCAACGCCGTGGGCGAGATCAGATTGGCCGACAGCGACCCAAGCGAAAACGACCCCGCCACCAGCGCCGAAAATGCCAGCATCGCCAGATGCCCCTGCAGATCAGATCGCATCACAGCCCCGTCTTGACGGCTTTTTTCAGGTACGACAGCAAGGCCTGCACCTTGGGCGTGCGGTGCAGATCAACATGGGTGACCAGCCACAGCATCGAATCCCATTCCGGCAGATGCGGGTGCACCTCGACCAGATCGGGGTTGGCGCGCCCCTCGATCAGATCGACAAACCCGATCCCCGCCGCCTCCAGCACCGCAACGCGGAGCGCGTCTGCATGGAGACCGCGGAAGGAGATCGCATGGGCGGGCACCACCTCGCGCATCCATTTGAAGAAGGGCGCACGCATCTGCGCGTCGTCATGGCCGACAAACCGATGGTTGCCATACTCCTCGACCCCCGACGGCATCCCGAAGGCCGCGATATAGTCCTTATGCGCGAACAGCCCCATCTGGAACTGATAGAACGGCTGCACGACGTTGTCCGGCTGCTCGGGCACCTGCCCCGCGCGGATCGCGATATGCGCCTCACCATACTCCAGCCGGAACAATCGCTCCCCGGTCAGAAAGCGCAGGGTCACATCCGGGTTTTCCCTCTGGAACGCGACCAACAACGGCGTCATCCAGCTTGAAAGCTCCATCAGAGAGGTCACGACCAGCTCGCCCGACACCGCTTCGCCGCGCCCCTTGATGCGACTGGCAAGCTGGCTGAACTGGTCATCCGTGGCAGAGGCCACACGCAGCAGATCCTCGCCCGCCTCCGTCGTCTTGTAGCCGCGCGCGTGCCGTTGGAATAGCTTTACCGACAAACGTCGTTCCAGCGCATCTACATGGCGGATCACCGTCGCATGATGGACACCCAGAACCTCGGCCGCGCCACTGACGGTGCCCATGCGCGCCACCTGATAGGCCGTCTTGATTTCTTCCCAATTGTCCATTCTCGGCCCCTCGTCTGCCCGACTGTGCATTATTGAACACATCACCCGCAGTTTCGCCAGTTGCGTTCGCACGAGCAAGGGTCATGTAAAGGGAAGAAAGTTAACACGAAAGGATATCCTCCCATGTCTATCTTGCGTATCGATTCCTCTGCAAACACCACCAGCTCTGTGACCCGCGGCCTCACCGACCGGATCATCGCACAACTGGGCGACAATGATGTAACCGTCCGCGATCTGGCTCTCGAACCCCTGCCCCAGATCACCGAAACATGGGCCATCGCCCGCGCCACCCCCGAGACAGACCGCACGCCCGAGCAAAGCGAAGCGCTGGTTGAATCCGACAAGCTCGTCGCAGAGCTTCTGGCCGCCGACACCATCGTCATCGGCGCGCCCATCTATAACTTCAGCGTGCCCGCGTCGCTGAAGGCGTGGATCGATCTGGTCGCCCGTGTCGGCGTTACCTTTCGCTATACCGAAAACGGCCCCGAAGGTCTGGTCAAAGGCAAGCGCGTGATCGTGGCGATGGCCTCCGGTGGCGTGCCCGCCGGGTCCGAGGCGGACTTCAACACCGGCTACCTCAAGGCCGTTCTGGGCTTCATGGGCATGACCGACGTGACCATCGTGGCCGCCGACGCGCTGGCAACAGATGCCGAAGGCACCATCGCCCGCGCGAACGAAGCTGTGGATGCGCTCAAGGCAGCATAATCCTCGGGCGGCGCGGCGGGTTGACTCAGACCCGCCGCTCGCCTAAACGATCCGCAATCTCCGGAAGCACCATGTCTTCCGGTCTCTGGCGCGGCCAGAGATCGCCCCCCACCAGCGTGTTACGCCCGTGGGGGCATTTGCGTATTCAACGCGGGCATCCTATCTGAGGGGCACCGCAACCGATCGAAGGGGGCCATGGCCCATGTTTGAGAATCTTTCCGAACGCCTCTCCGGCGTCTTTGACCGTCTCACCAAACAGGGTGCCCTCTCGGAAGAGGATGTGAAAACCGCCCTGCGCGAAGTCCGCGTCGCCCTCCTCGAGGCCGACGTATCCCTGCCCGTCGCGCGTGATTTCGTCAAAGCGGTGCAGGACAAGGCCACCGGTCAGGCCGTCACCAAATCGATCACCCCGGGCCAGCAGGTCGTCAAGATCGTCCACGACGCGCTGATCGACACGCTGAAAGGCGAAGGCGAACCCGGCGCGCTGAAAATTGACAGCCCCCCCGCCCCGATCCTGATGGTCGGTCTGCAAGGCTCCGGTAAAACCACGACCACGGCCAAGCTCGCCAAACGTCTGAAAGACCGCGACGGCAAGCGCGTGCTGATGGCCTCGCTCGACGTGAACCGCCCTGCGGCGATGGAACAGCTGGCGATCCTCGGCGTGCAGATCGGCGTCGATACCCTGCCCATCGTCAAAGGCGAAAACCCCGTCCAGATTGCCAAACGCGCAAAGACGCAGGCATCGATGGGCGGCTACGACGTCTATATGCTCGACACCGCGGGCCGCCTGTCGATCGACGAAGAGCTGATGCGCCAGGTCGAAGCGGTGCGCGATGTCGCCAACCCCCGTGAAACCCTGCTGGTCGTCGATGGTCTCACCGGCCAGGACGCCGTGCAAACCGCGGAAAATTTCAACGACCGCATTGGCATCTCCGGCGTCGTGCTGACCCGTATGGACGGCGACGGCCGCGGCGGTGCTGCGCTGTCGATGCGCGCCGTCACCGGCAAACCCATCAAATTCGTCGGCCTGGGCGAAAAGATGGACGCGCTGGAAACCTTCGAACCCGAACGCATCGCGGGCCGTATCCTTGGCATGGGCGACATCGTCGCCCTGGTCGAGAAAGCGCAAGAAACCATCGAGGCTGAACAAGCCGAAAAGATGATGAAGCGCATGGCCAAAGGTCAGTTCAACATGAACGACCTGAAAATGCAGCTTGAACAGATGCTCAAGATGGGCGGCATGCAAGGCATGATGGGTATGATGCCCGGCATGGGCAAAATGGCGAAACAGGTCGAAGACGCGGGCTTTGACGACAAGATCCTCAAACGCCAGATCGCCCTGATCCAATCCATGACCAAGAAAGAGCGCGCCAACCCCGCGCTGCTTCAAGCCAGCCGCAAAAAGCGCATCGCCAAAGGCGCAGGCATGGAAGTGTCCGAACTCAACAAGCTCATGAAGATGCACCGCCAGATGGGCGACATGATGAAAAAGATGGGCAAAATGGGCAAGGGCGGCATGCTCAAACAAGCGATGAAGGGCATGATGGGCAAAGGCGGCATGCCCGGTGGCATGGACCCGTCCCAGATGGACCCCAAAGCGCTGGAAGCCGCGGCCAAACAGATGGGCGGCAAACTGCCTGGTGGTCTGGGCGGAATAGGCGGCGGTGCCGGCCTGCCCGGCGGCCTCTCCGGTTTCGGGAAAAAGAAATGATCCGCGCTTCATTTTGCCAAATAAACTCCCGCCGGAGGCGCCTGCCCGTGCAACGCGCCCTCCCCTTCGCCGTGAAAGGAGCCGCCGCATGACCGACCCCGTCACCCGCGCCGCCGAGGTTCTGAAAGAACACCGCGCCTCCATCGACCGTCTGGACGCGATCCTGGTCTATACTCTGGGCGAGCGGTTCAAACACACGCAGGCTGTGGGGAAACTCAAAGCCGAACACGACCTTCCCCCCTCTGATCCGGACCGCGAAGCGAACCAGATCAAGCGGCTCGAAGATTTGGCGAAAGAGGCTGACCTCGATCCCGAATTCGCCAAGAAGTTTCTGAACTTCATCATCGCTGAAGTCATTCAGCACCACAAACAACACCAATCATAGGTCCGGGCGCGTCCCTGACCCCAGTCTCAACTAAAGGAAACTACCTATGTCCATGAAAATTCGTCTCGCCCGTGGCGGTTCCAAAAAGCGCCCCTTCTACCGCATCGTTGCAGCGGACAGCCGCATGCCACGTGACGGCCGCTTCATCGAGAAGCTGGGCACCTACAACCCGCTGCTGGCAAAAGACAGCGAAGAGCGCGTGAAAATGGACGTCGAGCGCGTTCAATACTGGATCAGCCAGGGCGCGCAGCCAACCGACCGTGTTGCACGCATGCTGGAAGCCGCTGGCGTGAAAGAGAAAACCGAGCGGAACAACCCCAAGAAGGGTACCCCCGGCAAGAAAGCGCAAGAGCGCGTTGAAGAGAAAGCAGCCAAGGCCGCCGCTGCTGCCGAAGCCGCTGCTGCACCTGCAGAAGACGCCGCCGAAGAATAATCGGCACATCCCCCGGCGCGGTTCCTGCCGCGCCGGGGATTTCAGGTATATCCGACAGCCCGCATCTTTGCGCGTGCAGCCTGTCCGATGTACGTGGTACACGAAATGACACGTCCCGCCGCAGCGGCCCGCTCTCATCGGTCCCCTGCGCCCCGCCCCTGGACCAGATTGGAAGCTGACAATGTTTCGTCTTTTGCGCCTTCTTCTCATCCTCGGTATCGGTGTCGCCATCGGCATCTGGTTCGAACGCACCCTGATGAAATCGGAGTGCCGCGCGGGCGAGGGTCAGTGGACCGGTACAATTTGCTTAAACTCGGAGCTTTTGCAGTGAGCGATAAAATTTCGGTGGGCGCGATCTCTGGCGCATATGGTGTCCGTGGGGAACTGCGGATCAAAAGCTACTGCGCGGTGCCCGAAGATATCGAAAGCTACAGCCCGCTCTCGAGCGAGGATGGCACGCGCAGCTTCAACCTCGCGCTGGTGCGTCCGGTCAAAAACGGCTTTGTCGCGCGCATCACGGATGTTACCTCTAAAGAGGAGGCCGACGCCTTGCGCGGCACCGTGCTGTTTGCGCAGCGCGACCAGCTGCCGTCGCTGCCCGACGATGAATTCTACCACACCGACCTGATCGGGCTAGAGGTCTATGACACCGGCGGCACGCTGATCGGCAAGGTCAAGACCGTGCAGAACCACGGCGCTGACGATCTGCTGGAAACGCAGCTTGCGGGCAGCGCGCAGACCGTGTTCCTGCCCTTTACGAAGGCGGCGGTGCCCACGGTCGATCTGGCCACGGGCCGCATCATCGCCGACCCGCCCGAGGGCATTCTGCCCGATGCAAAAGACGTCTAAGCCCGTACGAAAGGCCCGCATGACACAGGCCGCGATCACATGAGCACCCCTTCACGCTCCCACGGGCGGCAATCTGTCCGTCCGACGTTCAAGCCGCGCGAGCTGATGCAGGACACACCCGATTACGCCGGCGTCTGGCGGGCCGAGATCGTGACCCTCTTCCCCGAACTATTCCCCGGCGTGCTGGGGGCCAGCCTGACGGGCCGCGCCCTGCAAGAAGGCACATGGCAGCTGCGCACCCATGATCTGCGCGGCTACGGCGTAGGCAAACACCGCAATGTTGACGACACCCCCGCGGGCGGCGGCGCAGGTATGGTCATGCGCGCCGATGTCGTCGGCCCCGCAATCGAGGATGCGATGGCCGGTGCCGCCGGACGCTGGCCGATCCTTTATATGTCTCCACGCGGGCGGCGGTTTGATCAGGCGATGGCGCAGGATCTGGCGACCTGTTCCGGCGTGACCATCCTTTGTGGCCGTTTCGAGGGTGTCGACGAGCGTGTGATCGACCATTACGGCATCACCGAAGTCTCCCTCGGCGATTTTGTCATGACCGGCGGAGAGTTGGCCGCGCAAGCCATGATCGACGCCACCGTGCGGCTCTTGCCCGGTGTCTTGGGCAACGCCGACAGCGTGGTCGAGGAAAGCCATTCCTCTGGCCTGCTGGAACACCCGCAATACACCCGCCCCGCCGAATGGAAAGACCGCCCCATTCCGCCGGTTCTCATGTCCGGCAACCATGGCGAAATTGCCAAATGGCGGCAGGCCCAGTCAGAAACCCTGACAGAAAAACGACGCCCCGACATGTGGGCGACATATACGTCCAAGAAGTGACCCCCACGGAAGGCAGACCATGACAGACCTGACCCGCACCCTTGATCACGCCCGCATTGATGAGCTGCCGAACCCCTATTTCGGCAAGGTGCGTGACTGCTACGACCTGCCCGACGACCGGCGCATCCTGATTTCCTCTGACCGTATTTCAGCTTTTGACCGTATCCTCACCTCCATCCCGTTCAAGGGTCAGGTGTTGACCCAGACCGCGCGGTTCTGGTTCGACAACACCTCCGACATCTGCCCCAACCACGTGCTCGACTACCCCGACCCCAATGTGGTGATCGGCAAGCATCTGACCATCCTGCCCGTAGAGATCGTCGTGCGCGGCTATCTCGCCGGCTCCACAGGGACATCGGTGCTGACGCTATACAAGAAAGGTGAACGGGAGATGTACGGCCACCGCTTCCCCGATGGCCTACGCGACAATCAGGCGCTGCCCGCGCCGATCATCACCCCCACCTCCAAGGAATTCGACGGCGGACACGATGCTCCGCTGACCGCCCAAGAGATCGTAACCCAAGGGCTGTTGACCCAGGCGCAATGGGACCAGATCAGCGACATCGCCCTGAAACTCTTTGCCCGCGGTCAGGAAATGGCGGCGAAAAACGGGCTGATCCTCGTGGACACAAAATATGAATTCGGCACCGATGCGCAGGGCAATATCCTGCTGGCCGATGAAATCCACACCCCCGACAGCTCGCGGTTCTGGCTCGCCGAAGGCTATGACGCCGCGTTGGAAAACGGCACACGCCCGCCGTCCTTCGACAAGGATGTGATCCGGTCCTGGGTCGATGCCCGCTGCGACCCCTATCACGATGACATCCCCGAAATCCCCGCCGACCTGATCGCCGCCACCTCACAAGTCTATATCGACGCGTTCGAGGCGATTACCGGCCAACGTTTCGTCCCCGATCTGGAGGGCGACACCGTGCTGGACCGCGTGCGGCACAATCTGCGCCCCTATTTCACCGGCTGAAAACATGCGCGCGTACGGGTGATACGCTCTTGATCTGAAGGGGCATCCCGCCTATACGACGCGCAAGTCTGGAATCGCGCATGTGCGGCTCCAGTCTTTTCTGCATCCGCAGATGACAAGCAAAGATGACCCTACCTTCGATGGGACGCCACGGCGGGCCCGCCAGACAGACCGAAGCTATTGGATCGCACAAAACTTCGTGGACTAACCGCGAGCATTCATAGGAGACGATCAGATGAACCTGATTGCACAGATCGAGGCGGAACAAATCGCCGAACTGGGGAAAGAAATCCCAGACTTCCGCGCCGGCGACACCATCCGCGTGGGCTTTAAAGTGACCGAAGGTACACGTACCCGCGTTCAGAACTACGAAGGCGTCTGCATTGCACGCAACAACGGCCACGGCATTGCCGGTTCGTTCACCGTGCGCAAGATTTCCTTTGGTGAAGGCGTAGAGCGCGTATTCCCGCTGCACTCCACCAACATCGAAAGCATCACCGTTGTCCGTCGTGGCCGTGTGCGTCGTGCGAAACTGTACTACCTGCGCTCGCGTCGTGGTAAGTCGGCACGTATCGTTGAAAACGTACACTACAAGCCAAAATCTGGCGCGAACGCGTAAGGAGAGCTGTCATGAAAGCCGATACACACCCCGATTACCACACCATCAACGTCAAGATGACAGATGGCACCGTTGTGGAAATGAAATCGACCTACGGCAAAGAAGGCGACCAACTGGCGCTGGATATTGACCCCTCCGTGCACCCTGCATGGAACGGCGGCACATCCCGCCTGATGGATACCGGCGGCCGCGTGTCCAAGTTCAAAAACAAATACGCAGGTCTGGGCTTCTAAACCCTTTCCATTGCGGAACTCAGAAATGGCGTGTCCTCGCGGGCGCGCCATTTTTCGTTTCACGACTGTGACTTAGCCCGAGGTGCGACATCGCGTCCTTGCCCAAGGGTCAGGTCACATTTTACGGAACAAAGCGGCGGCTGTTTAGGTTTTGGAAAGCAACTAGGGCCCATAGTCTTCTCAGCCCTCCACGAAAGGTTCGCTGATGCCCGCTTTCCCGCTCTCTACCCCACCCCGACCGCCTCGCGGTGCCAACAGCGGCAAGGCCCCGCGCGCGCAGGCTGATCCCGCCCCCCTCCCGGCCGAGGATTTGACCGCGGCCCGCGATCTGGTCGCCCGTGGCAGCTATGCGCAGGCGCTGGTGCTTGCTGGCGCGCTGGAACGTCTGCACGGGCCCCATGATGCGCTGACCCAGATCGCCGCCGATTGCCGCGCCCATCTGGATGTAACCCAGGATACCGCCGTCGCCATCGACACCGGCGGCATGGGCGCGCACACCCCGCCGCTGCGCCGATCGGGCTAGCAGGCACTGCGCTTGCACGGCGCGTTCCTGCGGGTGAATTTCGCAACAATAACCACAATCTAGAGCCACAAACGCTTTCAAAAGCGCCATCGCTGCCATATGGTTTTTCCCAATGTGACCCCGATAAAAACGGGGAGTGAAAGGGACAAAAGGCAATGGCGCATATCATCGTCGTCGGGAATGAAAAAGGCGGGGCGGGGAAATCCACCGTTTCGATGCATGTGGCAACAGCCCTTGCACGGATGGGGCATAAGACCAGCGTGCTGGATCTGGACCTGCGCCAGCGCACCTTCGGGCGCTATGTCGACAACCGTAAATCCTTCCTCGCCAGTGCCGAGCTTGACCTCCCCTCGCCCGAGATGCACGAATTGCCAGAGATCGAGGCAAGCAGCCTGCAGCCCGGCGAAAACATCTATGACCATCGCCTCAGCGCCGCCGTGGCAGAGCTTGAACCGACGTCCGATTTCATCCTGATCGACTGCCCGGGGTCCCACACCCGTCTCAGCCAGGTGGCACATTCGCTCGCCGACACGCTAATCACGCCGCTGAACGACAGCTTTATCGATTTCGATCTGCTGGCGCGCACCGATGCTATGGGCGACAAGATCACCGGCCCCTCTGTCTATTCCGAAATGGTCTGGAACGCGCGGCAGTTGCGGGCTCAGGCGGGCCTTGCCCCGATCGACTGGATCGTTGTGCGCAACCGCATGGGCGCGCAGCGCATGGTGAACAAGGACAAGATGGAACGCGCCATCGCCAACCTGAGCAAACGCATCGGGTTCCGCATTGCCCCCGGTTTTAACGAACGCGTCATCTTCCGCGAGCTTTTCCCCCGTGGCCTGACCCTGCTCGACCTCAAGGATATCGGCGTCAAGCAGCTGAACATTTCGAATGTCGCGGCACGGCAAGAGCTGCGCGACCTGATGAAAGCGCTGGACCTACCCGGCGTCGACATCAACTTTTGAACCTGCGCGCGGGGGCATGTGCCCCCGGTCGCCCTCCCCGTCGCCCTCCCCGTCGCCCTCCCCGTCGCCCTCCGCCCTCCCGACAGCCCGCTGTCAGCCCACGCTGCCCTGTCCCGCCGCCAGTTTGACCAGCAACCGCTTCAGCGTCTCCCGCTCCGCCGCCGTTAAATCCGCCGTCAGACGCGCGTCATAGGCCTTTGCCACCTCGTAAAGATGCTCATAGGCCGCGCGCCCCTGTGTCGTCAGCGACAGCATCTCGGTCCGCCGGTCCTGATCCCCGCGCAGCCGCGTGACGAACCGTCGCTCTGTCAGCTTTTGCACCGCACGGCTGATCTTGGTTTTATGCATATTCGCCCGCTGCCCGATATCGCTGGCCGTCATCTCGCCATAAAGCCCCAGATGAAACAGCACCCGCCACTCGGTCCGCAGCATACCGTAGCGATCTTTATAGGTGCGCTGAAACGCCAGACTGCTCGCTTCCGCTGCCTGATTTAGAAGGTAGGGCAGGAAATGGGTCAGCTCGAAATTCTGGTCTGGCATCAGGGCAATCGCTTGTTAGTTACACAAAGGACTATTACCAACGAAGCAGATTTTGCAAGGTAGCTTTCCCGCACCCGCAGCGACACGCAAGGAACACCGATGACATTGCTGACCTCTTGGGTTGAAAGCGCGAACAGCGCCGACACCGACTTCCCGCTCAACAACCTGCCGTACGGTGTGTTTTCCACCGACACGCTCGAACCGCGCTGTGGCGTGGCGATCGGGGATATGGTGCTCGACATGGCCGCGGTAGAGGCCGAAGACCTGATCCTGCTCCACTTCGATCCTGTCTTCGATGTGCCCTATTGGAATGACGTCATGGATCTGGGCCCCGACGCATGGGCCACCCTGCGCGACCGCCTGACCGACCTGCTGGCAACCGGCAGCCCCGACCAGGCCAAGGTCGCCCCGCATCTTGTCCCCATTGCTGACATCCGCCTGCACATGCCGATTGTCGTCTCGGAATACACCGATTTCTACGCGGGCCGGCACCATGCCACCAACGTCGGCACCATGTTTCGGGGCGCGGAAAACGCGCTGCCCCCGAACTGGCTGCATATGCCCATCGGATACAACGGTCGCGCCTCGACCGTTGTCGTCTCTGGTACCGACATCCGGCGGCCCAACGGGCAAATCAAACCGGCGGAAGCCGAGACCCCGCATTTCGGCCCCAGCCAGCGCCTTGATATCGAGCTCGAGATGGGGGCTATCGTCGGCACCTCCACCGATATGGGCGACACCCCCAGCGTGGCCGAAGCGGACGAGATGATCTTTGGCTATGTGCTGCTGAACGATTGGTCCGCGCGCGACATTCAAGCGTGGGAGTATCAACCGCTCGGGCCGTTTCAGGCCAAGGCCTTCGCCACCAGCATCTCTCCGTGGATCGTGACGAAAGCGGCGCTTGAACCCTTCCGCGCCTCCACGCCCGAGCGCGAGGTTGATCTGCTGCCCTATCTGGCAGAGCCGAAACCGATGCTCTACGACATTGACCTATCTGTGATCATTCAGCCCGATGGCGGCGAACAACAGGTCATCGCGCGTACCAATTACAACACGATGTATTATTCCGCCCCGCAACAACTGGCGCATCACGCGGCGTCGGGCTGCGCGATGAACGCGGGCGATCTGCTCGGCTCCGGCACCATATCCGGCCCCGACAAAGATGCCCGCGGCAGCCTGCTCGAACTCAGCTGGGGCGGCGCGGAACCGATCGCGCTGAACGATGGCACCACCCGCAGCTTTGTGCAGGACGGGGATACGATGATCCTGACCGGCCACGCCGCAGGCGACGGGTATCGCATCGGCTTCGGGGCTTGCGCCGGTACGATCCTCCTCGCGAAACCCACGCCATAACCGCGCTTCATTTTGCCAGATAAACTC